>JBGPYP010000108.1:0-8237 GCA_041493285.1 Casimicrobiaceae bacterium | reverse complement strand
CGCGAAGCTCACGTAAATGGGCCGGCGCGGCTAATACCCGCGCCGGGCGACCCGCGCGTCCGAAGGCCGCTCCGCCCGCGCCCCGCCGCGAGCGCGGCGACCGGCGAGGCGGAGCGAGGCTCCACGAGCGAATGCGAGTGGAGGCGACCCGAGCCGGTCGCTAGGGAGGACTACTCGACGCGACGGAGTTGCGCGACCGTTCCTGAGTCCCCTCTCGCTGCTCGCGCCGCTATGGCAACAGCCGCGCGAGGAGCAGGTCCGTCATGGCGGCCCAAGTGCAGTTGTCCGCGGCATGTTTCGCGGCGAGCGCGCCTAAGGCCGGCGCCCGGTCGCGGTCGCGGGCCGCGTCGCGCATCAGCGCGACGAGATGATCGAGATCGGGTGCGAGCGCGTCGCCCTCCTGCGTCGTGTCGACGCGCCCCTTCAGCACCTGGCTGCGGATTCGCCCGGCGAACGCGGGGTCGGTGAATTCGTCGGTGGGCCCTCCCGACGTGCATAGGACTGGAACGCCGCAAGCCATCGCCTCGAGCACCGGCATGTTGAAGCCTTCCGCCCGATATGGCGAGACGTAGCAATCCGCCGCGCGCAGCAGGCCCGCCATTGCGCGTGCCGAGAGCGTTCGGCCCTCGTAGACCAGGCGCGCGGCGACCGTTTCGCGCGCGCGAGCCGGCAGATCGCCCAAGACTTCGTGCACGAGATCCCGCGACGAGTAGAGCGCGTCGGCACCCTTGAGCACCAGCCGCACGTCGGGCTCGGTCTCGGCCACGCGCGCAAAGGCCGCCAGCAGGATGTCGAGTCCCTTGTTCCAGGTCATCGCGCCCACGGACATGTAGACAAACGCGTCGCGTGCGCCAAGGGCGTCTCGCGTGGTGCGCCGACTCGTCTCGTCCGGGCAAAGGACGAGCGGATCGATGCCGTGCGGCACGACGTGGACACGCTCCGGCGGGAAGCCGAAGCGCTCGAATGCCAGCGCCGCCCAGCGCGACGGGGTCACGATGTCCACGGTGTCGGCAACTTCGGCCGCGGACCGCAGCGCGCCCATATTGTCCTCGGTCAGCACGCGATATTCCGCGGTACCGAAGGCAAACTTCCTTCCCGAGCGCGGCGGGCTGAAGTCCGGTCGCTCCGGACGCAGCGTGAACGTCGCTTCGGGAAGGAACGAAGCCTCCGGGGCGCGAAGCTCCGAGAGCGTCTGCTCCTCGTTGGGCGAAAGGATCCCGCGTGCCGGCTTCCAGGCTTTGGAGTAGAACGGCAGGTCGACGAAGCGGAGAGCGACGTCGGCCCGCCTGGCGATGCACAGGCAATGCGCCTGGGCCACCAGCGCGTACGAGTGGGGAAGGAAACGCCAGCCTTCGACGAGCAGGCGCCTCTGAATGGTGCCGGAGACCGTCGCGGTCATGGGACGCCAGGATTATTGCATGCGCCCGACTCGTGGCGTCGGCGTGTTACGTGCCGCGCCGGATCGCCGATTGCAGGCGCTGCTTCTCGCCCAGCACCTTGTGCGCGTACGCGTTGCTCTCGTCGTCGATGGACCCGTTGTAAAGTTGCAAACCGACCGTCTCGGTGCCGCCGCGACGGATGTACTCCTTGAGCACACGGGTGCCAACGTGGATGTTGGTGCGCGGGTCGAGCACCGATTCGCCATTGGCCGCGTCGAACTTGTCCTCGTGGTAACGCGGGATCACCTGCATCAAGCCCATCGCGCCGCCGTCGCTCTGGGCGATCGGATTGAACCGCGATTCGACGCCGATCACCGCGATGATGAGCAACGGGTCGATACCGTTGCGTCCGCCTTCCCGGTAGGCGGCGTCGACCAGCTCCCGAGTGGCGTCCTGCGAGACGCGATATTTGCGGGCGAGCATGGCGACCAGCGCGTCGACCTTCCCGCGCGGCACCGCGGTGGCGCGCGCCGCCTGCGCCGCGATCGGGGCCGGATCTGGCGACCCGGTCGCGGACGCGTCGAGGCGTGCGGTCGAGGCAAAAAGCAATATCGCCGCGAGTGCGGCAAACAGCGGTAGGACGCCCGCCGGCCCCTGCCGCAGGCGCGGCTGCCAACCGAGCAAGCCCCCACCGCGGGTTGCAAACAGCAGTTTCGTCGTCATCGGATACCTCCAGACGCTACTCCCGGCAACGTTGCCCGACCCCGGTCGGGGGCGCGCACCGCGTCGAACTGCGGCCGGGGGGTTACCTTGCTACGGTAACTTGCCTCCTTCGCTCCGGCACGACCCTGATGCCAGATCTCCCATACAATTCAATTATTTGGTTCACAACCTTGGCGTTGCCTGCGCTGTGTTCGAACGGTCATGCTGCAGTGCAGCACGCGGGACTATACAGGCTGGCCTGCCCGTGTCAAGTCGGCTGAGGGCGCGGGGACCAGCGGCCCCGGACCCGCGGCAATGCCAAGGCCAAGGGCTTGAGCGCCACAGCCGGTCGGTCGAAGCCTAAACCGTCACGCGCTGCACCGGGGATTTCGCCCCCAGCGCGCCCCAGGGACCGCAAGACTGACGAGATCGCAGCGCAGTTATACTGGCTCCGAGTGGCTTGTCATCGCGCCGCAGCGCCGGGCCGTCTCGCAACAACCATCCCGGAGGAATCGATGAAAGCTTGGTTGCTGGCTTTGTTCGCACTCGGCGCCTCGACCGCGCTCGCGCAGGTCCCGGTGATCGCCTATGACGGCGACATCGACTTCCTGAAGCTGCCGAGGGACCTGTATCTCGGCGAAGTGACCGGCGTGACGCTCAACTCCAAGAAACACATCTTCGTCTTTTCGCGCGGTAGCACGAGCGGCCCCGCCGCCGAGCTTTTGAACTGGCGGATGCAGAGGCTGACGCTGCATTGACGCGTCCGCCGCGCCGACTCGCAGCAGGCACATGAGATCCGTTCTGATCCTGATCGCTGTCGCCGCCGTCCTCTGCGCGAGCATCGACAGCGCGTTCGGAGAAGCGTCGATCGTCCGCGACCTGCCTCCCGGCTTGCACGTGCCCGAGGCGGCCAGGCCCCAGCCCGCGTTCGACGTCGACCGGGCAACCGAAGCCTGGCTCGATCTGCTGTCGCCGGAACAGCGGCAGCTGTCCGATGCGTATTTCGAGGGCCGTTACTGGCTGCAATTCTGGGAGGTCCTCTACGGCGTCGGCGTGCTGGCGTTGCTGCTGGTCGCGGGCTGGTCGACGCGCATGCGCAATGTCGCGGAGCGGCTGAGCCGGTGGCGTTTCTTGAGCGCGATGATTTACGCCGTGTTGTTCCTGGTCGCGTACTTCGCGCTCAGGCTGCCGATGGCGGTCTACGCCGAGTTCTGGCGCGAGCACCAGTACGGCCTATCGAACCTGAGCTTCCCCGGGTGGTTGCGCGAAGCGGCGATCGGGCTCGCCGTGGAGCTCGTCATCGGGTCAGTTGTCCTGGCGCTGGCCTACACCGCGATCCGGCGGACTGGTGGGCGCTGGTGGGTGTGGGCGACGGGGCTCACGTTCGCAGTCTCGCTCTTTCTCGACCTGATCACCCCGGTGTTCATCGCGCCGCTGTTCAACGACTACAAGCTGCTGCCGGACGGGCCCACGCGCGACGCGGTCTACGCGCTCGCGCGAGCGAACGAGGTCCCGACCGACCATGTCGCTGCGTTCGACGCGTCGAAGCAGACGACGCGGATCAGCGCCAACGTGTCGGGTCTTCTCGGCGTCACACGCATCAGCCTGAACGACAATCTGCTCAACAAGACCTCCCTGCCGGAGATCAAGGCGGTGCTCGGCCACGAGATGGGGCATTACATACTCAATCACGGATTCATGCTCGCGGTGTACATAACGCTGCTGGTCGCGATCGCGCTGCTCGTCGTGCACTTCGCCTTCGACCGGGCGCTCGCCCGCTGGGGGCCGCGGCTCGGCCTTCGCGATCGCGCCGATCCGGCGGCGCTGCCGCTGGCCCTGGCGATCTTCTCGGCCATCTGGTTCCTGCTGACGCCGTTCACCAACACGGTGATCCGCACCGTCGAAACCGAAGCCGATGCCTTCGGGCTCAACGCCGCGCGCGAGCCCGAGGGTTTCGCGATGGCGGCGATGCGGCTGTCGACGTACCGCAAGCTCAAGCCCGGGGCGCTCGAAGAGTTTCTGTTCTACGATCATCCGAGCGGCTACGACCGCGTGCGCCGGGCGATGCTCTGGCGCAAGGAGAACCTGCCCGCGGCCGCGGCCCGGTAGCATCCGCGGCAGCATGCCGATCCGCGGCACACTTGGCTGCGGCGAATCGTCGCGGCGGTGAACGCGGAGGAGATGGCGGGGCGCTATTCCGCCAACAGGTAGCCCCGGCTGTCCTCGAGAAAATGCGGGCCGGCGTCGGAGCGAAGCGCCGTGCCGACCCCCTCGGCCGTGAGCACCTCGAGCAGAAGCGCGCTGGGCACTCCACCGTCGATGATGTGCACCGAGCGAACGCCTTCACGCACCGCCTGCAGCGCCGCGGTGACGCGTGGGCGCATGCCGCCGTCGACGACACCGTCGCGCAGAAACGCCTCGGCCTCGCTCGCAGTCAGGATGTAGACGATCTTTCCCGCGCGGTCGCGAACGCCCGGGACGTTGGTCATCAGGATCAGCTTCTCGGCCTCGAGCGTGCGCGCGAGGCGTCCGGCGAGCAGGTCAGAGTTGATGTGATACGCGGTGCCGTCCGCACCCACGCCGATCGGCATGATGACCGGGATGAAGTTGCGCGACAGGAGAAGGTCGATGAGATCGACGTCGATGCTCTCGACGTCGCCGACGAAGCCGAGGTCGGGCGAGTCGCCATCGCCGGGCGGCAGCGTCATGCGGCGGGCGTGAATGAAACGCCCGTCCTGTCCGTTCAGGCCCACGGCCCTGCCGCCATGCCGGTTGATCAACCCGACAAGTTCCTGGTTCAGCTCGCCTAACGCCATCTCGACGATCGTCAGCGTGCGCTCGTCGGTCATGCGCACGCCGCGATGGCGGCGGCTTTCCATGCCGGTCTGGCGCATCAGCTCGTCGATCCGCCAGCCGCCGCCGTGGACGACGATCGGCTTCATGCCGACCAGCCGCAACAGCGCGACGTCACGCGCGAATCCCGCCTTGAGGACGGGATCGGCCATGGCGCTGCCGCCGAAGCGGATCACCAGCGTCTTGCCGTGGTACGCGCGGATGTACGGCAGGGCTTCGGCAAGGATGCGGGCTTTCAGACTCGCGGACATCGACGGATGGCTGAGTTTCGACGTCGTCGCATCCATGAGTTCGTGGGACTCCTTCATCTTCGTCCGTTCCTCCGGTCTTAATGCCTGCGAAGAGTGATCCGCTTCAGGCGCGCCAGGGCCGTCAGCGCCGCGCGGTCGACGTCGATCTAGCGCGCGCTCGTAAAGCGTGTATTGCCGGCAGGCGTCCGAACCAGTTCGAAGCCTCGCCGCTCAGTCCAGCTATTGTGCCCAAGCCATGGTAGCCCTTGCGGCACCCCGCTGAACAGCGTCTCGTCAGAATGGCGATGCCCAGTCCCGGATCTCGGGCATGTCTTCGCCATGCTCGATAAGTCTGCGTCCACGCTCATGCGCGAGTCGGCGCAGCGCGACGTCGTGCGCCTTGGAGGTCGCGAAGAAGACGAGCGCCACCCCCGGGCGTTCGACCTCGACGACCCGCAAGTCGAGCTGCAGCCGGCCGTGTCCCGGTCTTGCACGATCACTAAGACTCAGGATTCCTGATGCACCGCGGCCGCGGCTCGCGCGGTCCTGACAAGCCCGAGAATACCCGCGGCGAACACGCGTGCGGGCGTCAGGTGCCGGCCGCGCTCGCTACTCGAGCTCGATCGCGTCGTTAATCGCCGCGATCCCGGCTTTCGCGCAGGCGTCGTCGGCATCGCCGTTGGGCGCGCCAGAGACAGCGATCGCGCCGACGAGCGAACCCTTCGCGCGGACCATCAATCCCCCGCCGACCGCGATGACCTGCGGCAATTGGCGAATGCCGCTCGACGGCTTGCCGGCCTGCGTCGTCGATGCAAGTTCGCTTGTGTCAGTGCGGAAGCTGACGGCCGTGTAGGCCTTGTTGATCGCGGTCAGCGAGGTGTGCGGGCCGGCGAGATTGTCGCGCAGCATGGCGAGTGGCTGACCGGCCCGATCGGCCACCGCCACCGCCACCGTGTAACCCTGCTTCTGGCACTGGGCAAGCGCGGCTTGCGCCGCGTGCAGTGCCGCGCCGGTCGTGAGCGTCGGATAGATCGCGAGCATTTTCTGCGCCGAGCCGGATGTGGCTGCGCCGAGTGTCAGGACGACCATTGCAATCGCGAGAAGAACCGTCTTGGCGTTTGGCATGGCGTGTTATCCCCCATGGAATAAAGAAAGTCGACTACTCCTCGATGCGTTGCGCTTGCGACGCAATGGTAAGCCTCCGCCGCATCCCCAGGGCGTCCTCCTGCTCCAGCTCCTCGAGTCGCGCTTCGATCTCGCCGAGTGTACGATCGAGTTCCGGCAGGAGCACGTCTTGCAGCGCGCGTGCCCGGCGCGTTGCCCGCCGGTATTCGAGGTAGAGCCGTTCGAGGTTGCCAGACACCGCGCCAAGCGTCGCCGCCTGACGCGGGACGCGTGAGGGCATCGGGCGCGGCGCGCCCTGACGCGAGCACCCGCGCGATCGCGGCTTTTACGCCGTCGGCCGGCGGCCTTGCCGATCCACTGGTTCTTGTCGAGCGTCGTGATGCAACCGGTGTCGTGGCCGACCATCACGTCGGCGCGCGCTTCGTCGATTGTGTCGCGGATCTTACGGTCGATCGCGAACGAGCGCGTGAACTCGCGCTCCGAGATGATGTGCCCGAAGCCGAAGCCGCAACAGTCGTACCACGTCGAGTAGTCGATCACCTGGGTACCTAGCGTCTGCATGAGCCCGGTCGTCACGGCCACCCGGTTGCCGCCGAGCACCGGACTCCGCATCATTGTGCCCACAGCCACGGTCAACGTCGAGGCGCGTACCGGTGAACAGCATCGACCAACATGGATAGCGCTTTCGCTTGCCCGAGTTCAGCATGAGCGCAACGACGGCGAGCAGGACGCCGGTCATGAATCTCTTGATGATGGGCCGCGACATGTGCGCAATGCAGCCCGGCGAATTGCTGTTCTGCGGAGTGACGTCGTTCCGTGCTTCACCCTCGCCTACCCGGTGAACGGTTGGGTGGTAGCGCTTCGCATCCCGGCGCACGCCTGGGCGTAGCGAATCTCTTCGGCTGACGCCGTTACGGGACGGACGGAGGTTGCATCGAGACTCGGCGTCGTCCAGGCTGCGGCTGATCGGGCTGTCTTGGAGGCAGTTCGCATGATGGTCAGTGTGCGCGGCCGCGCGGCATGAATCTATCGGTCAACGCTGAAGATTGATGTCGGCGCGCTCCACATTCGGGGTAGGCCGAGGCCTCGCGCGGGCAGGAACCGTGCTGCGAGGCCGAAATCAATGGACGACCGCATCGAGCTGACCGCTGGCGTAGCACTCTGCCATCCGGTCGAGCGACACCGGCTGGATCGATGACGCGCGTCCAGCCGATCCGAAGGCCTCGAAGCGTGTCTTGCACAGCGATCGGGCGGCGTCGGTGGCCGCTTTCAGAAACTTGCGCGGATCGAACTCGTCGGGCTTTTCGGCCATCAGCTTGCGCATGGCCCCGGTCATCGCCAGGCGGATGTCGGTGTCGATGTTGACCTTGCGCACACCGTGCTTGATGCCCTCCTGAATCTCTTCCACGGGCACGCCGTAGGTCTCCTTGATGCTGCCGCCGTAGCGGCGGATGACGTCGAGCCACTCCTGCGGCACGCTCGACGAGCCGTGCATGACCAGGTGGGTGTTGGGAAGGCGCGCATGAATCTCCTTGATGCGATCGATCGCCAGGATGTCGCCGGTGGGCTTGCGGGTAAACTTGTACGCGCCGTGCGACGTGCCTATGGCGATGGCCAGCGCATCGACGCCGGTGCGCTGAACGAAGTCGGCCGCCTGCTCGGGGTCGGTCAGCAGTTGATCGTGACGGAGCGTCCCCTCGGCTCCGGAACCGTCTTCCTCGCCCGCCATGCCCGATTCGAGCGAGCCGAGACAGCCGAGCTCGCCCTCGACCGAGACGCCGACCGCGTGGGCCATCTCCACCACCTTGTGCGTCGTCTCGACGTTGTAGTCGTAGGACGCCGGCGTCTTCATGTCCTGCTCGAGCGAGCCGTCCATCATCACGCTGGTGAATCCGGAGCGGATCGACCGCTGACATACGGTCGGGCTCGCGCCGTGGTCCTGGTGCAT
>JBGPYP010000101.1:0-8555 GCA_041493285.1 Casimicrobiaceae bacterium | reverse complement strand
TTCGCTCCCGCCGCACGCTTCGCGGCGACGAAACGCGCCGCGCGCAGCGCTCCCTGTGCAAAGTTGAGGCGCGAGCCCGCCTTGTGCGTGAGCTCGACGCGCTCGCCCGCGCCGGCGAAGATCACGCTGTGGTCGCCCACGACGTCGCCGCCGCGCAGGGATGCGAAGCCGATCGTTCCCGGCTTGCGTTCGCCAGTCACGCCGTCGCGGCCGAACACGCCGTCGGTCTTGAGGTCGCGGCCCAGCGCCTTCGCCGCCGCGTCGCCCAGGAGCAGCGCGGTGCCCGAAGGCGCGTCGATCTTGTGCCGGTGATGCATCTCGACGATTTCGACGTCGTAGCCCACGCCCAGGAGCTTCGCCGCCTGCTCAACCAGGCGCAGGAGAACGGTCACGCCCACGCTCATGTTGGGCGCGAACACGATCGGGATCGAGTTGCCGAACTCGGCCAGCGCGCGCTTATCGGCAGCCGACAGTCCGGTGGTGCCGACAACCGCGGCCACGCCGGCGCGAGCGCAGGCGCCAGCATGGGCGAGCGTGCCTTCAGGGCGCGTGAAATCGATGAGCACGTCCGCGCCGGCGACGGCGGCGGGAATCTCCGCCGAGATCGCGACCCCGGTCAGATGGCCGGAGCGCTCGCCTGCGTCGTGGCCCAGGATGGGGCTCGTGGGGACTTCGAGCGCACCCGTCAGCGCGAGATCGGGCTCCGCCAGCACCGCTTCGAGCAACGTCTGCCCCATGCGGCCGCCGGCGCCGGCGACGCAGAGTTTAAGAGCCACTGACGCCGGGGAACACGTGTGCGTTGCTGGCCACAAACCGCCGCTGGCGCGGCGCAGGGCGCAGCGAATAGTGGAGCCTATTCGCAAGCCCGGCAACAATGCTAGCGGCGGCTAAGTTGGCAAATGAGGCCGCAACCCAAAGGGCTGGCCGCGATTTGGGCCCACCCGCTTTGTCGCAAGCCGCTTGCTTGGGGCCTACCAAGCGGCGCGGCTTGCTTCGCGCGCTTGAGCCCAAATCGTGCCAGCGCATCGCGCGTTCCCCGGTGTCAGTGGCTCTCATTGCCACCAGCCGAGCTTCTTCAGGAGGTCTTGCAGCCAGTTCGTCTCGCCGGTCTTGGGTGCCGTCGACAGCGATTTATCGAGCGTCGCATCACCGCCCCCCGTGCGCGCGACTTCGGCCGGCGAGGGCGGCATCTCGTCGCCTTCCCAGCGGGCAAGGCGATCGTCGACGAAATAGGCGGCGAACTGGCGGTGCTCGAGCATCCGGCCCTGGCGCCGGAACTCGTAGACGTAGTCCCAGCGGTTGGCATGGAACGGGTCGGCAACGAGCGGCGTGCCCAGCGTGGTCCGGACCTGCTGCCGCGTCTGGCCGACCTTGAGCCTGTCGACCTGATTCTGGGTGATGTAGTTGCCCTGATTGATGTCGAGCTTGTAGACGCCGAGACTCGGAAGATACGAGCAGGCGCCGAGCATCAGGGTCAACGCAGCTGCACTAAGGAACCTCTGAATAAGCCCCGCGTGGCCGCGACGGAGGCTTTCCGGGATGAGCTGCCTCATTTGCCAACTGAGGCGACGCGAAGCCCATGGTAGGCCCCACGGGCGAGCGACGCGACGGCAGATCGCCCGCCAGTTGGCAACTGAGCCCCGTCCCTCCGGGTTTCGGCGCAATGGCCTCATCTGCGTTGTTGCGCGGCTTGCGAATAGGATGAGCTATTCGCTGCGCCCGCAGTTGGCCAATGAGGCCTAGCATCTGAAGCCATTGCACCCGAAACGCGGCTCATGTGGGGCTTGCTCAGAGGTTCCCTAAGCGCGCGCATGGGGACGTGGTTGCTGCCAAAAAGCAATTGGAAACTATATCATAGGCGGATCGGGCCTCCGCCTCCCGCCGCGCCCGCCGTCGCCGGCCCCGATCCCGCCATCATGTCCACGTCGCACGACCTCAAGAATGCAGGCCTCAAGGCGACGCTGCCGCGGCTGCGGATCATCAACCTGTTCGAGCAGAGCACGGTGCGGCACCTGACTGCCGAGGATGTCTACAAGCAGTTGCTCGCCGAGGGCGTCGACGTGGGGCTCGCCACCGTTTACCGCGTGCTGACCCAATTCGAGCAGGCCGGGCTGCTCATCCGCCACCATTTCGAGTCGGGCAAGTCGGTGTTCGAGCTCAATCAGGGCGGTCACCACGACCACTTGGTCTGCCTGCACTGCGGGCGCGTCGAGGAGTTCTTCGACCCGGAGATCGAAAAGCGCCAGACCAAAATCGCCCGCGAGCGCGGATTCGAGATCAACGAGCACGCGCTGTATCTCTACGCCGAGTGCGTGAAGCCGAAGTGCCCGTACCGGAAACCAGGCGGCAGCCAATAGCTGAGAAGCTACTGCGGCTGACGGAGCAGGCTCAAGACGGCTCTCGGCGGTTGAAATCGGCGAGGCGAAAACCGAGCAGCCACAGCGCCCCGAAGTAGGCGATCGCGCCGGCGCCGACCACGAACGTGAGCCGGGCGACCTTCGCCCATAGCCCTGCCCGGGTCCAGAAATCGTCGGGTCCGGCGCTCCACCACAGCACCGCACCCAAAGCGACGAGCGCGATCGCGACCCGCCCGAGGAACCGTCCCCAGCCCGGCAGCGGCGCATAGATGTCCCCACGCCGCATCGCGCGGTAGAGCAACAAGGCATTGAGCGTCGCGCCGACCGATGTCGCCAGCGTCAGGCCGGCGTGCCCGATCTGAAACATCAGCACGACCGCGAGCGTCTGCGCTGCGATCAGGCTCAGGAACGCGGCCCGGACCGGCGTCTTCATGTCCTGGCGCGCGTAGAAACCCGGCGCGAGAATCTTGACCGCGATCAGCCCGAGCAAGCCTACGCTGTAGCCGAGCAGTGCCGCGCGCGTCTGCCACACGTCCCCAACGGTGAACCGGCCGTACTGATACAGCGTCGTGATCAACGGTGCGGCGAGCAACGCGAGCGCGAGCGCCGCGGGCAGCGCCAGCAGGAACGTCATGCGCAGGCCCCAGTCGAGAAGTTCGCGATATTGGCCCGGATTCTCGTCGTGATAGTGCCTGGCAAGGTTGGGCAGCAGGATCGTCCCCAGCGCAACGCCGAGCAGCGCGCTCGGAAACTCCATCAAGCGGTCGGCGTAGGTGATCCAGGAGATCCGCCCGTCGCCCAGCAATGCGGCAAGCTGGGTGTTGATCAGCACCGAGATTTGCGCCGCCGACACGCCGAGCAGCGCCGGACCCATTGCCGAGAGCACCCGACGCACGCCGGGGTCGCGCCAGTCGACTCGCGGCCGCGACAGCATGCCGAGCTTCAACAGCGGACGGATCTGCAGGGCAAGCTGCGCGACGCCGCCGATCGCCACGCCCCAAGCCAGCGCCATGATCGGCGGATCGACGTGCGGCGCGACGAACACGGCCGCGCCGATGATCGAGAGGTTGAGGAGCACCGGGGTGAACGCCGGAATGGCAAATCGGCGATACACGTTCATCACGCCGCCAGCGAGCGAGACCAGCGAGATGAACAAAACGTACGGGAACATGATGCGGATCATCGCCGCGGTCAGCTCGACCTTGCCGGGAGTCCGGACGAACCCGCTCGCGAGGAGATATACGAGCCACGGCGCCGCGAGCACGCCCAGCACCGAGACCACCAGCAGAACGACCGCGAGCAGCCCGCCGACCTTGCCGACCAGATCACGGGTCGCGGCATCGCCGTGTTGGCGCTGGCATGCGGCGAGGATCGGCACGAACGCCTGCGAGAACGCACCCTCGGCGAACAGCCGGCGCAGAATGTTCGGCAACCGGAACGCGGCCTCGAAAGCATCCATCTGCAGCCCGGCGCCGAAGGCGACCGCCTTCACGCTCTCGCGGGCGAGGCCGGTAATGCGCGAGAGCAGCGTCATCGCGCTCACCGTCGACAATGCCTTCAGCAGGTTCATCGACGCGCGCTGCGATGCGGAGCGTGAGGCAACCGGGGAGACCGCGCGAAAGGCATGCGAAGAGGAAGGCGATTCGCCTTGCGGGAATCGCGAAAAACGATTATTATGCCCGGTCTTTTTTCGCCACTCCAGAAGAGCAGGAATTTTTCATGGCCAACACCGCCCAAGCCAAGAAGCGCGCCCGCCAGAGCGAAGCGACGCGCAAGCGCAACGCGAGCCTCAAGTCCGCGCTGCGCACGGCCGTCAGGAACGTCAAGAAGGCGATCGCCGCCGGCGACAAGGCTGCCGCGACAAAGGAGTTCCAGGCGCAGCAATCCGTGATCGACCGCATGGCAGACAAGAGAGTCGTGCACAAGAATCTTGCCTCGCGCAGCAAGCATCGCCTGGCACACGCGATCAAGTCGATGGCGTAAGGCCCGGTTCGTACTCAGGGCCAAACAACAAAACTGAGCTTCGTTGGCTTCGTCGCTCGCTCGTCGCCGTACCTCTACGTACCGTCTCCTCGCTCGCTCCTTGCCGCCTCGCGATTCTTGGTAACTGAGATCCCTGATTACGAACCGGGGACAACGATACACTGACCCGAAGGAGCGCCGTCGAGGCGCTCTTTTTGTTTCCCCCGGCGTACCGAGCCGGAAGTGTGTCGCCTCATGCTAATATGCTGTTTTAACAGAGGTTGAGGCGTCGGATTGGAATGCAATCCGGGACTCGGAAGCCGCCCCGATCGTACGCATGCCGCCCAAGCATTTTCTGCAGTTCAGCGATTTCAGCCGCGAGGAGCTAGACTACCTGTTCGACCGCACGCGCTGGATCAAGGAGCGCTTCAAGCGCTACGAGCTTTACCAGCCGCTGCGCGACCGCACCCTGGCGATGGTGTTCGAAAAGGCCTCGACGCGTACTCGAGTGTCGTTCGAAGCCGGGATGAACCAGCTCGGCGGGATCGCGATCAATCTTAACCGGGGCGACACGCAGCTCTCGCGCGGCGAGCCGATCGAGGACCTCGCGCGGGTGATCTCGCGCATGGTCGACGTGGTGATGATCCGCACCTTCGAGCAGGCGATCATCGAGCGCTTTGCAGCGCATTCGCGCGTGCCCGTGATCAACGGGCTCACGAACGAGTACCACCCCTGCCAGATCCTCGCCGACATCTATACCTACGTCGAGCATCGAGGCTCGATCGGCGGCAAGACCGTGGCCTGGATCGGCGACTCGAACAACGTCTGCCGCACGTGGCTGCAGGCGGCGACGATCTTCGGTTTTAAGGTGCACGTCTCGACGCCGCCCGGGTACGAACTCGAGTCCGCGCGCGCCGGCGCGTACGATGCGAACCATCTCGAGTCGTTCGCCGATCCGGTCGCGGCGTGCCGCGGCGCCGACCTCGTCACGACCGACGTCTGGACCAGCATGGGCTTCGAGGCCCAGAACGACGAACGCGCGCGCGCCTTCGCCGGCTGGAGGGTCGACGCGAAGATGATGCGCGTGGCGAAGCCCGACGCGCTGTTCATGCACTGCCTGCCCGTGCACCGCGGCGAAGAGGTCACCGCCGACGTCATCGACGGGCCGCAGAGCGTGGTCTGGGACGAAGCAGAAAATCGGTTGCACGCCCAAAAGGCCCTGCTGGAGTACCTGGTTTGCGGACGTGTAGACCTCGCCCGTGCAACTGATTTCGGTGGAGGCTAACGTGAGCGCAGCGAACGTTAAGCGAGCGAAAGCGAGCGGCCAGAGCCAAAACCGGTTGCACGCACAAAAGGCCTTGTTGGAGTATCTCGTTTGCGGGCGTGTAAACCCCTAGCCCACCGGAGCCGGCGATGATCGACCACACCGGAGTGAGCGTCACCGACGTCGCCAAGAGCAAGGCGTTCTTTCGCGCGGCGCTCGAGCCCCTCGGCTACGCGGTGATCATGGAATGGGAGCAATACGCCGGCTTCGGCGTGCCGCCCAAACCCGACTTCTGGATCGGCCAGGGGAAGCCCAACGTGCCGCCGATTCACGTCGCGTTCCGCGCGGCGAATCGCAAGCAGGTCGATGCGTTCTACAAAGCGGCGATGGCCGCCGGCGGCCGGGAGAATGGTCCGCCCGGGCTGCGGCCGCACTATCACGCCAACTACTACGGCGCGTTCGTGCTCGATCCCGATGGGAACAACATCGAGGCGGTTTGTCACACGCCGGAATGATGAGCATGGGCACCACATCACTTCGCAAGGTCTTGGCGCGCGCGGCAGCGCTCGCGGTCGCGCTCGCTCTGGGTGCGGCGCACGCGCAGACCTGGCCGGACAAGCCGATCAAGTTCGTCGTCGCCGCGCCCGCCGGCAGCTCGATCGACGTGCTGGCGCGCATCATCGGCGACAAGCTCAAGGACCGGGTCGGGCAGCCGATCGTCGTCGAGAACCGGCCCGCGGCAGGGGGTACGGCCGCCACGGACTTCGTCGCCAAGTCGCCGCCTGACGGCTACACGATGCTGATGTCGTTCAACGGTCCGCTCGCGTTCGGTCCGCATCTCTACGCCAAACTGCCGTACGATCCGCAGAAGGACCTCGTACCCGTCGTCATCACGTCGAGCCAGCCCAATGTGCTCGCGGTGACCGCGACGCTACCCGTCACTTACGGTGAAGGAGCTCGTCGCCTACGCCCGGGCAAATCCGGGCAAGCTCAACTTCGCGTCGGTCGGCAACGGCAGCTCGTCGCATCTGACCATGGAGCTCCTCAAGTCGACCGCGGGCCTGGACATCGTGCACGTGCCTTTCAACGGCTCCCCGCCCGCGGTCACAGCGACGGTGCAGGGCGAAACGCAGATGATCTTCGCGGTGATGCAACCGTTGCAGGCGCAGATCCAGGCCGGCAGGTTGCGCGCGCTGGCCGTATCGACCGCGACGCGGTTTCCGCTGCTGCCCGATCTGCCGGCGGTCGCCGAGGCCGGCTTTCCCGGCTTCGAGGCGCTCGCCTGGAACGGCGTGCTCGTTCCCGCGGGAACGCCCAAGCCCGTCGTCCAGCGGCTCAACACCGAGATCAACGCGATCCTGAAAGACGCCGCCGTCAAATCGACGCTGAACGCGCAGGGCTTCGAGCTGATCGGCGGCACGCCCGAGGACTTCGCGAACCTGATCAAGAGCGAATCCGACAAGTGGGCGCCGGTGATCCGGAAGACCGGTGCCAGGATCGACTGACATGAAGATCGTGCTCGCGTATTCCGGCGGCCTGGACACGTCGGTGATCCTCAAGTGGCTGCAGGATACCTATCGCTGCGAGGTGGTGACCTTCACTGCGGATATCGGCCAGGGCGAGGAGCTGGAGCCCGCGCGCGCCAAGGCGAACGCCGCGGGTGTTGCGCAGATCTACGTCGACGATCTGCGCGAAGAATTCGTCCGCGACTTCGTGTTCCCGATGTTTCGCGCCAACGCCATCTACGAAGGCGAGTATCTGCTCGGCACGTCGATCGCCCGACCGCTGATCGCCAAGCGCCAGATCGAGATCGCGCGCGAGACCGGCGCGGACACCGTGTCGCACGGCGCGACCGGCAAGGGCAACGACCAGGTCCGCTTCGAGCTGGGTTATTACGCGCTGGAACCCAACATCAAGGTGATCGCACCTTGGCGCGAGTGGGACCTGACCTCGCGCGAGAAACTGCTCGCCTACGCGGAAGCGCACGGCATCCCGATCGAGATGATGCATCGCGGCAGCGGCGCGCCCTACTCCATGGACGCGAATCTGCTGCACATCAGCTACGAGGGCCGCGCGCTGGAGAACCCCGCGCTGGAGCCCGAGGAAGACATGTGGCGCTGGACCGTCGCGCCGGAAAAGGCGCCCGATGCCGCCGAGTATCTCGAGCTCGACTACGCGCATGGCGATATCGCGGCGGTCAACGGCAAGGCGATGACACCGGCGCAGGCCCTGACCGAACTCAACCGGCTCGGCGGCAGGCACGGCGTCGGCCGGCTCGACCTGGTCGAGAACCGCTACGTCGGGATGAAGTCGCGCGGCTGCTACGAGACTCCCGGCGGCACGATCATGCTCAAAGGGCACCGCGCGATCGAGTCGATCTGCCTCGACCGCGAGGTCGCGCATCTGAAAGACGATCTGATGCCGCGCTACGCCAGCCTGATCTACAACGGATACTGGTGGTCGCCGGAACGCAAGCTGCTGCAGACGATGATCGACGCCTCGCAGGCGCCGGTGAATGGCAGCGTGCGGCTAAAGCTCTACAAGGGGAACGTCATCGTCGTCGGCCGGGAATCGAAGGCGAATTCTCTGTTCGACACGACGGTTGCGACATTCGAGGACGACCGCGGCGCCTACGACCAGAAAGACGCGGCTGGATTCATCAAGCTCAACGCGCTGCGGATGCGGATCGAAGCGATGCTCGCGCGCAAGCGTGGTAAATAGCGCTCCGCGGCGCGGGCTGGGCCGCCGGTGGCGCACCGCGACGCTGAACCATTGGCGGCGATCGGCATTCGGTGGAGCGGCTGAGATCGTTGCCCGTTTCCGTCGAAGCACGCATGATTGCCACAGCGTCGGACGGTACGTTTCCAAATCGGAATTAAGGGGCAAGTTGTGGACCCGTTGAGCGTCAAGCGTCGCCTGACATGCATCCTCGCTGCCGATGCCGTTGGGTACAGCAGCCAGATGGCGCAGGA
>JBGPYP010000247.1:0-4126 GCA_041493285.1 Casimicrobiaceae bacterium | reverse complement strand
TCGGAACTCGCGCTCTACTACATCGGCGGGATCATCAAGCACACCAAGGCGCTCAACGCGATCACCAACCCGGGGACCAACTCGTACAAGCGCCTTGTGCCGGGGTTTGAGGCGCCGATCAATCTTGCCTATTCGGCGCGTAACCGTTCTGCTGCCTGCCGAATCCCTTACGTCAGCAACCCTAAGGGACGCCGCGTCGAAGTGCGCTTCCCGGATCCGACGACCAATCCATATCTCGCGTTCTCGGCGATGCTGATGGCAGGGCTGGACGGCGTGCAAAACAAGATGCATCCCGGCGATCCGTTGGACAAGAACCTGTACGACCTCGAGCCCGAGGAAGCGGCCAAGGTTCCACACCCGTGCGCATCGCTCGAAGAGGCTCTCGAGAGTCTCGACCACGACCGCGAGTTCCTGACCCGCGGCGGAGTGTTCTCGAACGACATGCTCGACGCCTATATCGCACTCAAGGAGGAGGAAGTTACTCGCTTCAGGATGACGACCCATCCGATCGAGTTCGAGATGTATTACAGCCTCTAAGGAACCTCTGAATAAGCCCCACGCGGATTGCGTTGCAGGCAAAATGCGGATGAATGCCTGACGCGCGACGACGGTCGTAGCTAGGGCTACGATGCCGAGGAGCGCGGCGAAGCAGGCGCCGCATTTTGCCGCAACCCGGATGGGACGGGGCTCATTGGCCACTGAGCGGGCGATCTGCTTTGTCGCTCGGCTTGCGAAGGGGGTCGAGCCATTCGCTTCGCCTCGCTTCGCGCAGCTCACCCCGGAAAGCCTCCGTCGCAACCGTGCGGGACTTGTTCAGAGGTTCCCTAAGGCCGCGGCCCGGGTCGCCTGCGATGAGCGCGCACCGCGTATTCGTGACCGGCGGCACCGGCTACCTGGGCGCAGGGCTGATCGAGGCGCTCATCGCCCGCGGCTACCCGGTGCATGCGCTGGTGCGCCGGGGCTCGGAGGCGAGACTCCCGCGCGGGGCGCGGGCGGTGCTCGGCGATGCGCTCGACGCCGGGAGCTTCGCGGCGGCGATTCCCGCGCGCGCGAGCATCGTCCACCTCGTCGGCACGCCGCATCCGAATCCGTCCAAAGCCGCAGAGTTCGTTCGCGTCGATCTCGGATCGATCCGGGCCACGGCGAGCGCGGCAAAGCGCGCGCAGACGAGCCACATCGTCTACGTCAGCGTCGCGCACCCGGCGCCGGTCATGCGCGCGTACATCGCGGCGCGCGCGGAAGGCGAGGCGCTGGTCGCGGCGACCGGTATCGCGGCGACGATCCTGCGCCCGTGGTACGTGCTGGGACCCGGGCATCGCTGGCCGATCGTCCTCGCCCCGCTGTACGCGCTCTTGCGGGCGATCCCGCCGACGCGCGCGTCGGCGGAGCGGCTTGGCCTGGTCACCCGGGCGCAAATGATCGCGGCGCTTCTCCACGCCGTCGCGAATCCGCCGCCGGCGGGGGTGCGCATTGTCGAGGTGGCCGAGATCAAGCGCGCGGGCCCTTGACGCGCGTGACGGCTGGCGACAAAGTGTGGCATTGCGTCGGCACGTCACCCGAGCGACGCAATCACGAAGCCACCGAGGACAACCCAGGAGGACGACATGAGCGATCGCGTACGCAAGGTCGACTATTTCTACGTCATGGTGCCCAACACCGCCGGGCAAGGCGCAAAAGTGCTGGCGGGTCTCGCGGCGCAGGGCGTCAACCTGCTCGCGTTTTCCGGCTTTCCGAGCAAGGGCAAGGGACAGCTCGACCTCGTCCCGGAGAACACGGCGGCGTTCAACAAGGCCGCGAAAAAGCTGAAGCTCAAGCTGTCGAAAAAGAAAAGCGGGTTCCTGCTGCAAGGCAGCGACCGCGTCGGCGCGATGTCCAAGACGCTCAAGACGCTTGCGGCGGCCAAGATCAACGTCACCGCCATGGACGCCGTCGCCGGCGGGGGCCGCTTCGCCGCGATCTTCTGGGTCAAGCCCAAGAACGTCGCCAAGACGGCGAAGCTTCTGCGCGCGCGTTGACCCGTCGGAGGTCCGCACCCGGCACGGCGTGATCGCGGTGATCGCATCGTGCGCCGCGCTGCGCCTCGCGCGTGAGCGCGACGTCCCCGCGCTCGAGGGGCTCATTCCGCTCTCGGCGCGAGCGCTGCAGGCAGCGACCTACTCGCCGGCGCAGATCGAGGGCGCGCCGGGCGCCATGTTCGCGGTCGATCGGCTAAGGAACCTAATCGCCGACGGCACGTACGTCGTGGCCGAGCGCGACGGCGGCATCGTCGGCTGCGCCGGCTCACCGCGTTGTCCGGGGCTGCGGCTTCGAGTTTCGCGCTGCGCGCGCTCGCGGAGACGCCGAACCCGTCCGCGAAGCTACACGTGGTCATCGCCGGTGCCGGATTGGCCGGGCTCGTCGCCGGGTACGAGCTCGAGCGCCGCGGCCACCGAGCCTGCCACATGCCGAGCGCGCGGCGGTGGTGCTGCAACAACTCTCGCGCGTTCACCCGCAGCTCAAGAGTGCGGGTTTGGTCCGCCACACCGCGAGTTGGAGCTGGGACAATCATCCGTTGTCCGGCGGCGCATTCGCATGGTTCATGCCGGGACAGCACACCGCGTTGCACCGGCATCTCGTCGCGCCGGAGGGTCGCATCTACTTCGCCAGCGAGCATGCATCCCTCACGCATATCTGGATGCAGGGCGCGCTGGAATCGGGCCTGCGCGCGGTGCGCGAGATGCTCGAGGCCGCGCAGCGCGCATGACGTGTCGCTGCACCGCGCCGTCGCGCGCGCTCTGCCCCCGCGCCGCCGCGAGTGATAGCATGTCCGTTCGTCCAGCCGAGGAGTACCGCCATGACGCTCTGTCCGATCGCAATTGCTGTCGGCTGCAAGAAGTGCCCCGCCTTCGGGATCTGCCCGGTGAAGACCGTCATCGGCGACTACCGGCCGGAGGGCAAGGCGCCGTCGCGCGCAGCGAAGCCCGCGGGCAAGCCCGGAGCCAAAGGCCGAAAATAGGCCCGAATCAGCCGGCATGCTCGCGCTGACTCCCGCCGAACGTCGTGATCTGCGCGCGCGGGCGCACGCGCTGCATCCTGTGGTGAGCGTGGGCCAGCACGGCCTGACGCCCGCAGTGCTACACGAGATCGACGTCAACCTGCTCGCGCACGAGCTGATCAAGGTGCGCGTATTCGCGGACGGTCGGGGCGCCCGGGAGGTGCTGCTCGCGCGCATCTGCGCCGAGCTCGACGCTGCGCCGGTCCAGCATATCGGGAAACTGCTGGTCGTGTGGCGGCCAGCGCCGCCCACCATCGAGCGTGCGATCGTCCGATCGGCACCGATCGTCGTGCCGGAGAAGCGCGGCCCTCGCGCGCCTGCGCGCAGACGTCGCCGAGAACCACAGTCGCGCGGTTCGGCCGCGCATTCGATCGTCGCGGCGAAGACCACGCCGCAGGCGCGCCGGCCGCGCAGCCCCTTGCCGCGGACGCCGGCACGGCCGCCGGCGGGTCCAGCCGGCAGCACGCGCCGGCAGGCGCCCACGACCGGCGGCCGGCGAGGCCGGCGCGTGCCTTAAATACAAGTCGAGTGCCGATGACGCTCGGATTTCCGTCGCCGCGCATCGGACTCGCCGTTAGCGCACTCCATCGCACCACGCCCGACGGGGCATTGTTCCGGCTGCTGCTGCCCCTGGAGCGCGTCATCCGCGAGGAGTTGCGGGCCGAAATCTTCGCCCTCGGCCAGACGTACGACGCGCTCGCAGGCGCAGGCGTGCTCGCCGGCTATCCGCGGCTCACCCGCCTGCCGACGCGGCGCGACGGAGGGCTTATCCATCTGGTCGCCGCCGTGGTCAGCGGTGATCCGGCACGCCGCCTCGACGCAATGATTTATCTGCTCGACCCGGACGATCCGACCTCGGTCTTTCCCGAAGGGCTGGCGCTCAAGCGCGAATGCGTGATCCACGAGACGCTGTTCGTCTCGACGCTGGCGCACGCCAAGGAGTGGTTCGAGCTGGCGCGCGTGGAATGCGGGTTCCCGCCCGATCCACTGCAGGACACGCAGTTCGACTTCGCATCGCAGACGATCGCGCTGGTCGCGCACAACTCACGCAAGGGCGAGATGGTCGATTTCGTCCGCGCGCGATTCGCGTTC
>JBGPYP010000051.1:0-11495 GCA_041493285.1 Casimicrobiaceae bacterium | reverse complement strand
CCCGAGCGGCGGCTGCTCGCAGAACGAGCCGTTCAACACGACGCGGGCGTTGTCTCGTTTCGGTCGCGGCAGCGCATCGGCCGCCGCAATGTAGTCGCGGACGAGTTGCGTGTGCTCCTCTGGCGGCAGCACCATGCCCGCGCGCAGCACCAGGTACACCTCGGAGGTGGGCGCCTGCCAAGGCTTCGTGGCGCGGTAAGCGTAGAGGTCCTGCACCGCGCGGCGGTTCTCGTTGTAGACCGCGATCGATGCGTTGAGCTCTGCGTCGGTGATCGGCGCGCCCCGCAGCTTGCCGAGATCGTCGCGCAGGGTTTCGAGCTCATGGACGTAGTACGCACCGCCGATCGCGTCCACGTAATTCTGCGGAACGTCGAAGTAGCGCACGTACTTGTCCTTGAACAGGATTTGCCACATGCCCGACAGGTTGCGTATCACGTCGCAAATCGACGGGAACAGCATACCGTCGAGGCAGTCGAGGCGGCCGGTGAGCGCGAGCTCGATCGTCGAGCGCGGTATCCGGCAGATGTAGCTTTGGTAGTACGCGTCGCCCTGGATTACTTCAATCTGATCGCCGCCGCCGAGGATGCCCACAGACAGCATGCCTGCCGCATGCACAAGCTCGCGCGGGACGTAAATCGGCATGTAGCCGATCGCCTTGCGGCCGGGCGCGGCCGCTTTCCATTGCTTGACGGCGTTGAGATCGAGGTCCTCAAAGAACGCTTGACAGCGCTCGACGATCTGGACGACGGCGGGGATATCGGCCATCAGCGGTGCTCCCATTGCGGTGGGCGCTTGGCGAGGAATGCGGCGAGCCCCTCGTTGGCGTCACGGGTTTTCATGAGCGTGCCGACATAAAGACGCTCGACCTCGGCGAACCGGCGCCGGATGTCGGCGACCAGCGGCGCGCGCGCCGCGGCGAGCGCGCACGCGAGCGCAGCGGCGCTCTTCGGCGCGAGATGCGCGTCGAAATACGCCAGCGCCGCGGCTTCCGGGTCGGCGGCGAGAGATTGCACCAGCCCGATCGTCCTGGCTTCTTCGCCGGAGAGCGAACGACCCGAGAATAGCAGGTCCTCGGCGGCGGGCTGATTGACGCGGTAGGGGAGCAAACACGATGCCGCCGGAGCGAACACCCCGAGCTTCATCTCGGGCTGACCGAGTTGCGCGTCGGGCGCAGCGAAAATCGAAGCTCCCGCAAGCGCGAGCTCGAGGCCGCCGCCGAGACATTGGCCGCGCACGGCCACGAGGATCGGCGCGGGGAACTCCAGCATGGCGAGCAAGAGCGCGTGCAGCGACGAGAGCATCGTTGCGCAATGGTCGGGGAGGTGTTCCTCGACACTCGCGCCGAAGCTGAAGTGCGGACCTTCGGCGTCGAGCAGCACGCCGCGCAGCCCCGCATGGGCGCGATATTCTACGAACGCACCATGGAGCGCCGCGATCATCGCGGCGTCGACGAGATTGGCCTTGGGCCGCGCGAGGCGCAGCCGCAACAGTGCGCCATCGCGCTCGAGCCAGACCTTGACTATCGCGGTTACGGCAACCGGCTCGACGCGCATGGCGGTCATTGGTGTACCCCCACGCTTGCGGCTGTCGCCGCTGCGCTGCCCCCAGAGGGGGCACGATTCGCGCCTTGGGGCGGCCCTGCCGCGCTCATGCGCGCCGCCCGGGCATCAGGCTGTCGGTGAACGCCTCGTCCCAGCCCTGACCACGCGCGAGCGCCTGGCGCATCGCGATGAAATCGACTTCGCGCGACTCCTTCGTGCCCTCGTTGAAGGCGCGGAATCCGGCCCGCGCCTCGGTCATCATGTTGAGTGCGAGCCACGCGCGGGAGTTTTCCTTGTTGCGATTCCAGGCGTCGAGCTTTGGTTTGCGCAGCTCCTCGATGGTCTTGGTCGTGCAATCGGGGAAGGTGAGCAAGAGCTTGGCGCAAAGCTCTTCAACCTTGGCATCGAGCAGCGAGAGGTCGACGGTGCCGCGCGCAAGCAGCGCCTTGGCTTCCTTTGCCGCGTCGCCGATTCTCGGCTCGCCGAAAACGAAACGGCCGTAGTCGTCGACGACGCGCTGGGTCTCCACCAGCGGATTGGCGATGAACTTGCCGTCGACCTTGAGCGCCGGCACGACGTCGGCAAGCATGCCCCAGTAGTAGGCCTTGTGCGCGGAGAAGGGTTCGCACAACACGCCGGCGACCATGGCGCGCTCGTTGCCGATCATGGGTGGCAGGAAGTCGGTCGCGCCACCGATCGGCGCCGAGCCATGCTTGGGACCCGCCTGACCGAAGCGGGCGAGATCCTGGGCGACCGAGAAGTCGCAGGCCATGCCGATCTCCTGACCGCCGCCGATGCGCATGCCGTTGACGCGGCAGATCACCGGCTTGTCGCAGGCCAGGATCGCCGAGACCATGTCGTTGAACAACCGTATGTACTGGCGATACTCCTGCGGGTGGCCGGCGTAGTACTCGGCATACTCCTTGGTGTTGCCGCCGGTGCAGAACGCCTTGTCGCCGGTACCGGTGAACACGACGCAGTTGACGTCGCGCGCGTTCGACGCGGCGCGAAGGGCGAGGATCACGCCCTTCACCATTTCGGTGGTGTAGGAGTTGTACTGCCCGGGGTTGTCCAGCGTGATCCACGCATTGAAGAGGCCTGGCACGACCGCGCCGTCGGGTGTCTTTGCCGGCCGCTTCTCGTAGCGCACACCGGGTTTGGCAATATCGTCGACGAGATCGTGGTTCTTGAAGTCGCGCAGCGGAACTCGGGTGTCGGGGGCATTCATCTTAGAAACTCCTCGGTTAGGCCGGTACGAGTACCGCGCGCTTTTTGATCTCGTGCTGGTGGACGGCCGCGAAGACGCGGTTGATATCGTCGAGCGGGTGCGCTTCGACGAACGGTTTGATCTGGACCTTGCCGTCGAGCACGAGGTCGAGCGCTTCAGGGTAGGACTCGGGGGGACAGCCCCAGTTGCCGATGGCGCGCGCATCGAACGCCATCAGGTTGGACAGGCGCACCTCGACTTTGTCCATCGTAAAGCCGACGACCGACAGCGTTGCGCCGTGAACCAGCAGGTTGTACGCCGTCAATTGCCCGGCTGCCGTGCCGGAGCATTCGAAGATGCACCACTCGGTCGCACGCAGGCCGCTCTTTTTCGCAAAGTCGGCGACAGCAGCCTTGATTGCCTTGGCGTCTTGTACGCCGCTGTTGATCGTTAGCGCCGCGCCGTGGCGCGACAAGGCGGCGAGCTTGTCGTCGTCGACATCGATGGCAACGACCCTGGCGCCGAACGCGTTGGCGATCTGGACGCAGTAGCCGCCTACGCCGCCCGCACCAACGACGACGGCGACGCTTCCGGGCTTGACCCCCGCACGCCGCACAGCCTGGTATGGGGTGGTCAGCGCATCGGCGACGATCGAAACATCGGCGAGCGTGAGTCCTGCGCTGGCGAGACGCGCTTCGTCCACCGCGCACAACCCGCGGCCTGGGACCACGATGTGCGAGGCAAAGCCGCCCTGGATGTCGTTGCCCGGCATTTTCTGCCGGCGACAGATCGTGCCGAGCCCGCGCTGGCAAAGGTCGCACTCGCCACACGGCAGGACGGCGGGCACGATTGCGGCCTTGCCGCTCCAGCCCTCGGCACCCGCACCCGCGTCGACCACCCGGCCGCTGATTTCGTGTCCTAGCGCCAGCGGCAGGGGGTGGTTGGTCCGAACGCCGTCGTAGAGATAACCGAGGTCGGTGTGACAGACCCCGCAACCAGCGATGTCGACGACGACTTCTCCGGGGCCCGGCTCCGCGCGAAACGCCGCCCGTTCCAGCGGCGCATTCACGGCGGTCATCAGCCAGCGATAGGCTTCGAGACTCATCGATGCACTTCCTCCAGGTCAGGTTCCATGTTTCGCTTCGCACGTCCGCGAAACGCTTCCGAAGGACTTGACCGGGCAGGTTCGGAAGGCTATTGTCGTATTATAGTACCGTAATACCGATTTCTCTGAACTATGATGCAGGAAGGGGATTGCAAACGCCTTGATCTGCATCAAACCGCGCCCGCCGCAGACCCGGTTTACTTGGTCGAACCCGACGCGGGTTGGAGGAACGACGTGCAAGCAACGATCAGTAGGGCAGGAACGCGCATGGACGCGACCGTACAAACGCGCCGCCTGAAATCAAGCATTTCCATCGCCCTCGCGGGCAGCGGCGGCAGCGGCGTGATGACGGCAGGGACGCTATTGTTGGATGCGGCCGCCAAAGCGGGTCTGTACGGCCTCATGGTCCGCACCAGCGGTCCGCAGATCCGCGGTGGCGAAGCCGCAGCGCTGGTGCGGCTCGCTTGGCAACCGACGCATTCGCTGGACGACGGGTTCGACCTGCTGCTGGCGATCGACTGGCAGAACGTCAACCGCTTTGCCGACGAGATTCCACTCGACGCGTCGAGTGTGATGATCGGCGACCCGGACGAAGGCGAAACGCCGGAGGTATTCAAGAACACCGGGGCGCGCTACATACCGCTGTCGCTGAAGAAAATGGCGAAGGCGATTCCGGGCAGCTGGACCAACATGGTCGCGCTCGGTTTGGCCGGCGCGCTGGTCGGAATTCCAGCCGAAGCGCTCGAATCCGCGGTGCGCGAGTCCTGGAAAAGGGCCGACGCCGCGCTGGAGGCAAACCTCGCCGCATTGCAGGCAGGGCTTGCGGCCGCCGTCGGCATCGAAGGCATGCCGAAGTTGAAGGCTGCCAATGCGCCGGCGGGCAGACGGTGGCTGATCAGCGGCAACGAGGCTGCGGGTTACGGTGCGATCCGCGGCGGCATCCGTTTCGTCGCCGCGTATCCCATCACGCCCGCGACCGAGCTGCTCGAATGGATGGCGCCCGCATTGACCAAAGTTGGAGGCACACTGCTTCAAGCCGAGGATGAGCTCGCGTCGGTCAACATGATCATCGGCGCATCCTACGGTGGCGTGCCGTCGCTTACCGCCACGGCCGGCCCGGGACTCGCCTTGATGACCGAGGGCATCGGCCTCGCGGTGAGCGCCGAAGTCCCGATTGTCGTCGTCGACGTGATGCGCGGCGGCCCATCGACCGGGATTCCTGCGAAGAGCGAGCAGAGCGATGTTTCCTTTGCCGTAAGCGGACTGTCCGGCGACGCGCCGCGACTCGTGCTCGCGCCGACCTCGATTGCCGACTGCCTCGACACCACGCAATGGGCTGTGCAGCTCGCCGAAGCGATGCAGGCGCCGGCGATCGTGCTGTCCGACCAATTCATGGGACAGTCGCGCGCGATCATCGACCGGCCGGCGGATCTGAGCTTCATCGGCAAACGCCTGACTGCGGGGGCGAACACGCCGGACTACAAGCGGTACCGGAACACCGAATCCGGAGTATCCCCGATGGCCATTCCGGGGACGCCGGGCGTCGTGTACACCGCCGACGGCCTCGAGCACACGGAGGCCGGCATTCCGAGCAGCCAATCGCGGGATCACCGCATACAACTCGACAAGCGCGAACGCAAGCTCCTGCAATACGATTACGGGCGCTGGTGGGCCGATGTCGAAGGCGACGGGGAGGCCGCCGTGATTACGTTCGGTTCGGCGACAGCCGCCGTGCGCGAAGCCGTGTCGCGCGCCGCCGGGCAAGGCGTGAAGGTGCGGCTGATCGCGTTGCGGCTGTTGGCGCCGGCGCAGCCCGAGCGGTTTGCCGAAGCGCTCGACGGCGTCACCCGCGTGCTCGTTGTCGAGCAAAACCACAGCGCGCAGTTTTATCGGTACTTGCGTTCTGTATATGACCTGCCGGACAAGCCGGCCAGCTTCCATCGCCCGGGCCCGCTACCGCTTCGCCCGGGCGAGCTCATGGACACGATTCTGGCGTGGAGAAACTCATGAATGACATCGCTATCCCCGCGCCTTTGACCCCGCAGAGCTACAAGTCTGCGTATAAGCCGATCTGGTGCCCCGGTTGCGGGGACTACTCGGTGTTGAGCTCGATCACCAAGGCGCTGGCGATGGTCGCCGTCCCGCCGGAGAAGGTCGCCGTGGTATCGGGCATCGGCTGCTCGTCGCGGATCCCCGCCTACACGACGTGCTACGGATTCCACGGGGTGCATGGCCGCGCGCTCGCGGCGGCGACCGGACTCAAGGTCGCACGCCCCGATCTGACCGTCCTCGTCACCGGCGGCGACGGCGACGGTTATTCGATCGGGGGCAATCACTTCCTTCACGCTTGCCGCCGCAACGTCGATCTCACGTACATCGTGATGGACAACCACGTCTACGGCATGACCAAGGGACAGCCGTCGCCGACCACCGAACCGGACTGGGACTCGAAGCTCTCTCCCGGAGGCACGGGCTTGCGCGTGTTCCATCCGCTGGTCATCGCGCTTGCCGCAGGGGCCAACTTCGTCGCTCGCGCGTTCTCCGGCGACCCGAACGGTACCGCCGAGATCATCGCCCAGGCGATCCGTCACCCCGGTTTTTCGTTCGTGGAGACCCTGAGCCCGTGCGTCACCTTCCGCCCCGAGCAGCGCGAATGGAAGCAGCGGGCGCATCCGGCGCCGGTGACCGCGACTGACGACCCCGCACGCGCCGCGCGGCGCGTCATGACCGACGACGGCTTCAACATCGGCGTTCTCTACGCCGGCGACCGGCCGCCGTATCCGGCGGGCGGCGGCCCGACATGCGCCCCGGCCGACTTGGCTGCGGAGTTCGAACTGTGAGCCGCTCGGTGAAGGCTCGCGCGACGACGAGTGCCGCAGCGGTGGGGGCGACGAAGGTCGCGCGCGGCAGGAAGGAGCGGGGGCGAGGGAAGCCGGCGGGAAGCGCTGCCACCGCGCCGCGCGCGGCGCGGAAGCGAAGCGCCGCGGCGGGCGATGCGGCGGCACCGGCGATCAAGGCGCTGCGGACGCTCTCCGAGTTCATGGCCCTCGCCCTGACGATGGAGACGGAAGCGGCGCAGCGTTATGCCGAGTTCGCCGACGCGATGGAGACGCACAACAACCGCGAGGTGGCGGAGCTGTTCCGGAGGATGGCCGATATCGAGGCCAGGCACGCGCGGGAGATCATGGCCGAGATGGGCTGGCGGGAACCACCCGCGTCGCCGCCCGGCCCGTCGCGCTGGGGCCGTAGCGAGGGTCCGGAGACGGCACCCTCCGAGGGCGTCCACTATCTGATGCAGCCCTATCACGCGCTCGAGATCGCGCTTGCCAACGAAGAGCGCGCCGAGGAATTTTTCGCGCAGCTCGCGCGCGTCGCGAAGGTGGCCTCCATTCGCAAGACCGCGCGCACGCTGCAGGCCGAAGAGCGCGTGCACGTCGCGCTGGTCAAGGCATGGCTTGCCAAGGTTCCGAGGCCCGACGCCGATTGGGCTGAGGACCCGGACCCGCCAAGTTATACCGACTGAAGCCTTCGCGGCGTCCGGGGCCGTCGCTTGCGGCCGCGATCGGCGAAGATCAGAAGCGCCGATGCTCTCAGCGCGGTGCGAGCCAGCGTGGCAACTCGACCGCGTCCAGCATGTTCTTCAGCCGCAGTCCCGTCTCGGTGTCGCCCGAGATCGCAAGCCGGCGTTCGAAGAACAGCGTGTCGGGGTCGGCCCGCCGCACCGCGAGCAGCACGAGGTCGCCGATGCACGCGCCGATGGTCACATCCGCGGGCGCGGTCGCCCGCAGCGGCTCGAACGCGGCCGCGCGGACGCGAAACGCGACGCTCACGCCGGTGTCGCTGGCGACGATGCGACACGTCCTGCCCTCGAGGCCGGCGAGCGCGGCGCGCTCGAAAAGGCGCGGCGCGGCGGCGCTGAGCACGAACGAGACGGCGAACGACGTCGGAAGCGACGGCAGACGCTCGCCGATCGCGCGGACGAGCTTCGGGAGTACGAACGGCGGCCGGCGCGCCTGCGCGGCCGCGCGCGGAACGCTGCGCCCGGCGTTCACGCGGCGGTCTCCCCTCGGACATACTCGAGGCCCGGACGGCCGTGCCAATAGCCGTTGCAGGCGGGCGCAGGCATCAGCGCGCGCAGCTCTCCCATCGCCCTCGCCGGGCTCATCTCGTCGTCGAGCGCGGACCGAACAACGCCGAGGACCTCACCCATCCGTTCGGACTGGGGGCTCACCCGCAGCGCGTCGATCGCCAACGTGCGCATCGCCGGCAACGCCTCGATCAGGCTGTGCAGACGATGCGATTGCGTCTGGATGCCGTTCAACACCAGGAATTCGTGCCCTTCGCGAGTGGCGAGCGTCAGGCCGTCGGGATGCTCGAGGCAGCGGAAGTTGCAGTTGTCCTTCGGCAGTTTGTAATGCCGCGCCGTAAAGCAGCGCGCCGAAAACGCGAGCGGCAGCCGGCCGTAGCCGAACACCTCGGTCGCCATGCCCGGCGGACACCGGGCCAAGATCGCGGCGAGCGCGGCCATGGGCAACTCGACCGGAGGTACCCAGCGCATGGCGCCGAGCGAGGCCAGGAACTCGAGCGTCTGCGCGTTGTAGACGTTGAGATGCGCGCCGGCGACGAACCGTGCGCGGTCCGCGAGCAGATGCACTGCGGCCATGTCGTTGGCCTCGACCGTGAACCGACCGTTGTCGGCGATTGCGCGGAGGGCCTTCAAGTCCGATTCGGACTCGAGCAGCGCCTGCGTCGACAGGACGACCTCCTTGCCGGCGGCGGCCAGGCGCTCGGCGACCGCGACCCAGTCCGCGAGACGGTACTCGTGCCGGCGCGAGCAGACGACCTCGCCCAGATAGACGACATCGACCGGCGCGGAGGCGACCTCGCGGTAGAACGCGTCGAGGCGCTCGCGCGGCCAGTAGTAGAGGATTGGTCCTAGCGCGAGCTTCATTTCCACGGGCGGTCGTAGGCGCCCAGCGTCTGTTGCTGGCCCTCGGAAAGCGCCGAGAGTTCGTTCATCCAGCTCATCTGCGGCCGAAAGCGGGCGGGATCGCGCGCGCAGGCATCGATCGCTGCGCGCCAGACCCGCGTCACGACGCCGACGTATGCGGGGCTGCGCTGCCGGCCTTCGAGCTTGATCGCCGCGATGCCGATAGCGAACAGCTCGGGCAGGATCTCCAGCGTGTTGAGACTGGTCGGCTCCTCGATCGCGTAATAGGTCTCGTCCTCGACCGTGAAGCGGCCCTTGCAGAGGGTGGGATAGCCGGCGCTCTCGCCGTCGGCGAACCGATCGATCAGCACGCCGTTCAGCCGCGACTCGAGCCCCTGGGGCGTGGGTTCCCAGCGGACGGCCTTAGCCGGAGAGCAGACGCCGGCCATATTCGGTGCCTCGCCGGTCGTGTACGACGACAGCGCGCAGCGGCCCTCGACCATCACGCACAGGCTGCCGAAACCGAATACCTCGATCTCCACCGGCGTGTTGCGCACCAGGTGCGCGACTTGCGGCAGCGACAGCACGCGCGGCAGCACCGCGCGCTGGATGCCAAAGCGTTCGCGGTAGAGGTTGATCGCTTCGTAGGTTGTCGCCGAACCCTGTACCGACAGGTGAAGCCGCAGTCGGGGGTGGTTCGACGCGGCGTAGCGCATCAGGCCCGGATCGGCGAGGATGACCGCGTCGAGCCCGAGCTCCGCGGCGAGATCGAGCCCAAACTTCCAGCGCTCCCACGCCGCGGGGTGCGCGTAGGTATTGAGCGCGAGCAGTACCTTGGTGCCATGGGCGTGCGCGTAGCGGACGCCCTCCTCGGCGGTGCGCGCATCGAAGTTGAGCCCCGGGAAATTACGCGCATTGGTGTCGTCGCGAAACCCGATGTAAACGCAATCGGCGCCGTGATCGACGGCGACTTTCAGCGCGGGCAACGTGCCGGCGGGGCACACGAGCTCCATGCGCGGCTCTTCGCTCACGGGACGCGGGGATGCCTGCACGACGCGGCGCGACGCTCGAGCACGCTCAACTGCCGCGCAAGGTCGTCGACGGCAGTTCGCCGAACATCTGCTTGTAGCCGGTCACGAAATGGCCGAGATGCCAGAAGCCCACGTCGCCGCCGGGTTTTGAACCAAATCTGGCGGGGGCCCGGTTCGTTGACGTTCGAGCATCCGCGCTCCCGACCGCCCGCGGCGCTGCGCATACCATGCGCGGCTGCCTCCTCGATTTCCTTGATCTGGGGCAAGAAACTGTCCCGTGCGTTACCGACCTGGGGTAACGCCCGAGAGCGGTGCCTGCCGAGAATCCCCCGGAAGGGATGATCGGCCCCGGCGGCCGTCGCCGCAGGAAGGGAGCGTGCGGAGCCTGGCCGGTAAGGAATACCCCCATTCACGGTCGAGGTCGAGAAACGGTCGGCCCGCTCTTTTGCGGAAGCGATCGGCGACCAAGATCCGCTCTTCCGCGACGAAGGCGGGCACGCGCCGCCGGTTACGCCTCGATCCCGGCGCCGCCGACATTCGCGTTCCCGATCGGAGATCGGCGCGGCATCTGGACTTGAGGCAGATCAAGGAATCTGTAAATAACCGGTCCGGACCGGGCGGCCGGCGCTTGCGATCTCCATGGGTTGGGGTATCGTCCCCCTTCCAACACCAGATGTTGTGCCCAGGAGGAGTCCTCGATGGAGCGAGGGGCAGACGGGACGGCGCGCAGGGAACCGGCCGCCGTCGTAAAGCGCGACGGCAAGAGCGTCACGTTCGATCGCGCCAAGATCGAGTCGGCGCTCGCGCGGGCGGGGGCTGCATCGGGTGAGTTTCCGGCGCAGGAAGCCGCGCGCATCGCCCGCCGCGTCGCGCGGGCCCTGGGGGCGCGCGCCGGAACCCCGCTCCACGTCGAAGCGATCCAGGACGCGGTCGAGCTTGCCTTGCTGCGCGCCGGGCATCTCAAGACCGCGCGCGCGTACGCCGTCTACCGCGAGCAACACGCGAGGCTGCGCGTTGACCGCAAGACGATGGTCGACGTCGCGGCCTCGGTCAACGAATACCTGAACCACGAGGACTGGCGCGTCAACGCCAACGCCAACCAGGGCTACTCGCTGGGCGGGCTCATTCTCAACGTCTCGGGCAAGGTCGTCGCCAACTACTGGCTGTCGCATGTCTACGCGCCGGAGATCGGCCACGCGCACCGCAACGGCGACGTGCACATCCACGACCTCGACATGCTCGCGGGTTACTGCGCGGGCTGGTCGCTGCGGCAGTTGCTGCACGAGGGCTTGAACGGCGTGCCGGGCAAGGTCGAGGCGGGCCCGCCGAAGCACATGTCGAGCGCGGTGGGCCAGATCGTGAATTTCCTGGGCACGCTGCAGAACGAGTGGGCCGGCGCGCAGGCGTTCTCCTCGTTCGACACCTACATGGCGCCGTACGTCCGCAAGGACGCGATGCGCTACCGCGAGGTCAGGCAGTGCATCCAGGAGCTGATCTACAACCTCAACGTGCCGTCGCGCTGGGGGACACAGACGCCGTTCACCAACCTGACCTTCGACTGGACCTGCCCCGAGGATCTGCGCGCGCAGGTCCCCGTGATCGGCGGCGAGGAGATGCCATTCACATACGGCGAGCTGCAGGCCGAGATGGATATGATCAACCGTGCCTACATCGAGACGAT
>JBGPYP010000151.1:0-6306 GCA_041493285.1 Casimicrobiaceae bacterium | reverse complement strand
CGGTAGCCCTCGTCCTGGAGGATCTCGGAGAGCAATTCGCGGATGCCGACCTCGTCGTCGACGATCAGAATCTCCTTCGGCTGCACCATCACGTCTTGGTCCCTTCCAGCGGGAAGTACAAGGTCACCAGCGCGCCTCGTGGCAGCTGGTTCGCGATCGTGACCCGGCCGTGGTGCTCGTCGACGATCTTCTTGACGATCGCAAGCCCCAGGCCAGTGCCTTTGGCCTTGGTGGTCACATACGGTTCGAACGCATGACGCATCGTGTCCTCGGGAAACCCGCTGCCCGCATCCCCGAAAGATAGGGTGAGCTCGTCGCCCCGCGCTTCAATCGCGAATTCGTACGCAGGCTGGGCGACATCCGCCTGCGCGTCAAGCGCATTCTGGATCAGATTATGGAACACTTGGCGCAGGCGGGTCGGTTCGCCCTGGATGAAAGCGTTGCGCTCGGCGAGCTTCAGCGATACGTGGGGCCGGAGATTTTCGTACAAGGCGAGCACATCAAGCAAGAGGGCGTTAAGATCGACCCTCTGCATCTTGCCCGGCCGCGCCTGCCGCGCATAGATCGCAAAGTCGTCCACCATGTGCTTCATCGCCGTTACCTGCGCGATAATCGTTTGTGTCCCGCGCACCAGCGCCTCCTCGTCGCTGCCGGTGAGCTTGCCGGCGAGCTTGACCGCGAGACGCTCCGCGGAGAGCTGGATCGGGGTCAGCGGGTTCTTGATCTCGTGGGCGAGCCGGCGCGCGACCTCGGCCCACGCGGCGTCGCGCTGTGCGTGGACGAGCTCGGAGACGTCGTCGAACACGACGACGCAGCCGGGCGCGGGCTCGCCCGGCAGACCTGATCCGCGCATCAGGAGGACCCGGGTCTGATTGGACACTGGGACCTCCGCCTGGCGCTGCCACTGACCATCGCGCCCGGCGCGAAAGCCATCGGTAACAAGGTCCGCAAACGCGGCGAGCGCCGGCAGCCGGCGACCCCACTCGGGGAGCGGTGCGCCGAGCAGGTCTGCGAGCGGCTGCTGCAGGATCACGGCAGCGCTGAGATTGGCCGTGCGCAAGCGGAACGCGTTGTCGAAGGCGAGCACGCCCGCCGACAGATTGGCAAGCACGCTTTCCAGATACGCGCGCGTCGTCTCGATCGCCCGCCGGTTCTCCTCCTCCTTCTGCTGCGCCTCGGCGAGCTGCGCGGTCATGGTGTTGAACGACTCGGTGAGCACGCCCAGCTCGTCGCGGCTCTGCACCGGATTCCGACGGCTGAAATCGCCCTGCGCGACCGCGCGCGTGCCCTCGGCGAGCAATCCCAGCGGTTGGCTGAACTGCTCGGAGAGCACGACCGCGAGGCCCAGCGCGGACAACAGCGCGAGCAACAATGTGAGCGTCAGCGTCCACGCATATAGGCGCTTCAACGCGGTGCGTGAGAACGAGATTTCCTGGTAGTCGCGATAGCCCGCCAGGACCTGGTCGGAGTATTGCTGCAGCTGTTTGGGCGCGGGCTCGATGACCTGCAGAAGGCGCAATGGCTCGCCTGGATCTGGAGTGTTGACCGGCACGACCACACGCAGCATCAGGCCCTGGTCGCCCATCTGGTCGATCGCCGCGTACGTCTGCTGCAATCGCGCCCGGCGCAACGCTTGCGCCGGCGGCGGCTCCGGCGTGAGCGTCGAGCCGGAGACGCCGGCGACCGCGATCACGCGGCCCGAAGCCGAGAATAGCGCCGCCTCGTAAATGCCCGCCTGCTCGCTCGCGCGATTGAGGCGTGACGCCATCCCACCCGGCTCCGCTTCCTGCAGAGTGAGCGCGAGTTGTGCCGCCTTGTTAGTCACTTCTTTCAGCGGATAGTCGAGCGCGCTCCGGGCAAGGTTGAGGCCGCCCTCCAGCGCGCGGTCGACCCGGACGTCGAACCACGACTCGATGCTCTTGCCCAGGAATTGCCACGACACGCCATAAAGCAGCGCACCTGGAAACACCGCCACGAGCGCGAACAGCAGCACCAGCCGCGCAGCGAGCCGCGAGCCGAACACGCCCGTCTTGAGGTTGCGGCGCAGTCGCACGAGTTGATAGCCGACCAACGCCATCAGCACTAAGACCATCGTGACGTTGAGCACCAGCAGCAGGTCGTAGCTTCGCGCGAACAGCGCCGTGTTCGCGCTCGCGGTCGCGAGCAGGAACAGAAAGATCACGCCCAGGCACGCGCAGGCGAGCAGCACATAGCGGATGGCGCGCGGGGCGTGAATGCCGCTCACGGGGTGAAGCTCCAGCGATACCACTCCGACTGCATCGACCACTCGCGCGAGGCGAGCGCGTTGATCTGGAACGGCTTGGGAAGCTGCGTGACGTCGAGGCGCAGGCGCACCGCGGCGTCGTAGCGCGCGCCCTTGGTCAATGCATCGGCGGCGACCACCGGCCGCGACGTGACGCGCGAGAGCAGGTGCTCGACCTCCTCGAGGGAGGCGAATTGCTGGCCCAGCAGCCCGCTGGTCACGCGGTATTGCTGCGTCAGCGGCGAGTAGCTTATGCGATATTGAATCGACTGCGCGATGATCTTCTCGTCAAGCCAGTACCAGCGCGGCCGCAACAGTTCGAACTCGAGCACGAAGTACAACGACACGCCCTTCTGCAGCGCTTCCTCAAGCGTCGGATTGAACGCGACGTCGAATTGCGCGTTCAGCACGTAATCTTCGTCTTCGGCGCGAAGCTCCGCGGCCTTGACAGGAATCGTGTCCGCGCGCGCCAGCGGCGCCCACGACCCCCAGTAGACGCACAGCGACGCGGTCAGGCACAACAGGCCGAGAGAACGGTTCGTTGGCGACATGCCACGGGCGGCGGCGAGCCGCGCGATCCGGGTGGAGGTTCAGCTTTTCTCGAGGAGGGCGTAGAAAAACCCGTCGTGATTGTGCTCTGCGTCGCCCTCCACTGGCAAGAGTTGACCGTCGGACGCCATCAGCGACGACGGCAGGTCAAGACGCGCGCGCGATGCATCGGGATGGCGCGTGACGAAGGCCTCGACCTGTTCCGCGTTTTCCGCGCGAAACACCGAGCACGTCGAATACAGCAATCGACCGCCGCGCGCAAGCACCGGCCACAACGCGTCGAGCAGCCGTCGCTGCTGGTCGACGAAGCTCGCGATGTCGCTCTCGCGGCGCAACCATTTGCCATCGGGATGCCGCCGCACGACGCCCGACGCGGTGCACGGAACGTCGGCGAGGATACGGTCGAACGGCGTGCCGTCCCACCACGATCCCGGTTCGCCGGCGTCGCCCGCGACAAGCCGCGCCGAAAGCTTGAGCCGCGCGAGGTTCTCGGCGACCCGCTCGAGGCGCCCGCTGTCGACGTCGATCGCGGTCAGATCGAGCGTCGCCAGCTCGGCGAGATGCGTCGTCTTGCCGCCCGGTGCAGCGCACGCGTCGAGTACGCGCATGCCCTCGTCAACGCCAAGCAGCGGCGCCGCGAGTTGCGCTGCCGCGTCCTGCACCGAGAACCAGCCGTCGGCGTAACCCGGCAGCCCGGTGACCGGCCGCGGCCTGTCAATGGTGACGCCGACGGAGCCGACGCGCCTGGCTGCGATTGCATGGGTCTCGAGCGCCGCGACGAAAGCCTCGGGCGCGATCTGCCGCACGTTGACACGCAGACAAAGCGGAGGCCTCGCGTTGCCCGCATCGAGAATCGGGGCAAAACGCTCCGGATACTCGGCCCGTAGGCGCTCGATCCACCAGCGTGGGTACGAGAAGCGTGCCTCGAGCTCGCGCGCGGCCTCGGCGAGCAAAACGTTCCTGCGGCGAAGGAAATTGCGCAGGATCGCATTCACCATGCCTTTCGCCGACGTGCGCCTGACCCGCGAGGTCGCCCGCACGGCGCAATCGACCACCGCGTGGACCGGCGCGGTGGTATGGATGAGCTGGTAGAGCGCGACCCAGAGCAGCGCCTCGACGCTGGAATCGGCGAGTGGTCGATCCGCGAGCGCTCGGACGATCGCCTGTAGCTGCCCGAGGAAGCGCAACGTGCCGTACGCAAGCTCGTGGACCAGCGCGCGATCGCCGCGCGCGTCGTCGTCCTCGCCCGCGAGCGCCTTCGCCAGCGTCGCGCCCGCGAGAACCCGCCTTACCGCCTTGGCCGCGACGCGCTGCGCTCGCTCCATCGCGGCCACTCGGCCGTTTACGCCACCATCGCGCGCAGACGATGGATCCGTTCCTCGGTCGGAGGGTGCGTGCTAAAGAGTCCGGAGAGGCCTCCGCCCGAGAGCGGGTTGATGATCATCATCTGGGCGGTCGCCGGATGCGCCTCCGCGGTCTCGAGCGGCAGGCCCCTCGCGTAACGATCGATCTTCGCCAGCGCGTCGGCCAGCGCGCGTGGATCGCCGGAGATTTCCGCGCCGCCGCGATCGGCCTCGTACTCGCGGGCGCGCGAGATCGCGAGCTGGATCAGCATGGCGGCGATCGGTGCGAGGATGAGCACCAGCAGCGCGACGAGCGGGTTCCTCTTGTCGTCATCGCGGCCACCGAAGAACAAGCCGAACTGCGCGAGCGTCGATATCGCACCGGCGATCGACGCGGTGATCGTCGAGGTGAGGATGTCCCGATGCATGACGTGCGTAAGCTCGTGCCCCAGCACTCCGCGCAGCTCGCGCGGGGTCAGAAGCTGCAAGATGCCGGTGGTCGCGGCGACCGCAGCGTGTTCCGGGTTGCGTCCGGTGGCGAACGCGTTCGGTTGCGCTTCGTCGATCAAATACACCCTGGGCATCGGCAGCCCGGCACTCTCGGCAAGTTCCTTCACCGTACCGTAGAGTTGCGGCGCGGTGCGCGCGTCGACTTCCTGCGCGCGATAGAGCTTGAGCACCATCGTGTCAGAGAACCAATACGCCCACAGGTTCACACCCAGGCCGAGCATGAGCGCGAGCAGCATGCCCTGGCCTCCGCCCAGCAACGCACCGACCGTGCCGAACAGCGCCAAGATCGCCGCCATTAACAAACCCGTCTTGAACCAATTGCCCAGCATGTCCTTGATCTCCACCCCGGATGGAGGCGGGGTATGCAGAACGTTAGATTGCGGCCGCGACTTACGATTCAACCATTCGACCCGTCGAAGGAACCTAAGCGGGCGTCGGTCGCAAGGTGATGCCCGGCGAGGAACGCCGCCGCGGACATGCGCCTGCCGCCGGCGCGCTGCAACTCCGTGACCATGAGCGCGCCCTCGCCGCAGGCGACGATGATGCCCGCCGCGTCGGCGCGAACGACGGTCCCGGGCGCGCCGAACCGGCCGGAGAGCGGCCCCGCCTTCCAGATCTTGAGCGGCTCGTTGCCGAGACTCGTCTGCGCGCCCGGCGCCGGGTCGAAGGCGCGCACCGCGCGATCGATCGCTTGCGCGCCGGCGCGCCAGTCGATCTTCGCCTCGTCGCGATCGATCTTCGCGGCGTAGGTCGCGCTTGAGTCGGGTTGTGGCGCCGCGTCCAGGCGCCCGCCGCGTTGCAACTCAAGGAGCACGTCGACGACCGCTCGCGCGCCGAGCACGGCAAGCTTGTCGTGCAGGCTCCCTGCGGTCTCCCGCGCATCGATCGGCACCGGGTGCCGCGCGATGACCGGGCCCGTGTCCAGTCCTTCGTCCATGCGCATGATCGAGATCCCGGTTTCCCGATCGCCGGCGAGCAACGCGCGCTCGATCGGCGCAGCGCCGCGCCAGCGTGGCAACAGCGAGGCGTGAATGTTGATGCAGCCGTGACGAGGCCAGTCGAGCATCGCCGCGGGCAGGATCAACCCGTAGGCCGCGACGACCAGCACGTCCAGTGGCATGGCCACGATCGACGCGCGTTCGGGTTCCGGCTTGAGACTTTGCGGCTGCCGCACGGGGATGCCGCGCGCGAGGGCAAGGGCTTTGACCGGGCCCGGCTCTTGCTTCATGCCGCGGCCGCGCGGCCGATCCGGCTGCGTCACGACGCCGACCACGGCGTGTGGCGAGGCGGCGAGCAACGCGTCGAGCGACGGCACCGCGAACTCCGGGGTGCCGAAGAACACGATTCGCAGCCCCCCTACCATTTGCCCGCGCGCGAGAGCTTTCGAATCTTCCGGACGATGAGATCGCGCTTGATGCCGCGAAGGCGGTCGACGAACAGCGTGCCGTCCAGATGATCCATCTCGTGCTGAAACGCGCGGGCGAGCAGCCCCGTGCCTTCGTGCAGCTGTTCCTGGCCGTGCCGGTCGAGCGCCTTCACCACCGCGCGCGACGGACGGACTACGGTCGCGGTGAACCCGGGCACGCTCAGGCAGCCTTCATCTTCCAGTTGCATGCCGTCGCGTTCAACGAACTCCGGGTT
>JBGPYP010000142.1:0-6694 GCA_041493285.1 Casimicrobiaceae bacterium | reverse complement strand
GGTCGCGCGCCACGCGTCGGCGTAGAGCGCGAGCAGCGCCGCGTTGTCGTAGAGCATCTTCTCGAAGTGCGGGATCGTCCATTCGGCATCGACGCTGTAGCGGCAGAAGCCGCCGCCCAGCTGGTCCTGGATGCCTCCGGCCGCCATGCGGTCGAGCGTGACCGCGACGATCTCGAGCGCGCTCTTGTCCGCGCGCATCGCGTACCGGCGCAGGCAGAGCTCCAGTTCCGCCGCATGCGGAAACTTGGGCGCGGCGCCGAAGCCGCCGTGCGTCGGATCGAACGAGCGCGCGAGCGCCGCGTACGCGAGTTTCGGCGCGTCGGCCGGCGCGGCGGCTTGCGCCTCCGGCGGATCCGGATTCGTGAACGCCAGCGCCGCCTTGAGCCGCACGTTCTGCTCCGCGATCGCCGGTCCCTGCTCGCGATACGCCGCCGCGACGCGCGGCAGGAGGTCGGCGAAGCCGGTGAGTCCGTAGCGCGAGTCCTTCGGAAAATATGTCCCGCCGAAGAACGGCGCCTGGTCGGGAGTGAGGAACATCGTCAGCGGCCAGCCGCCGCCGCGTTGCGTGAGCATCGCGTGCGCGGTCTGGTAGATCTGATCGAGATCCGGGCGCTCCTCGCGATCGACCTTGATGTTGACGAACAAGTCGTTCATCAGCGCCGCGACGCGCTCGTCCTCGAAGGATTCGTGCGCCATGACGTGGCACCAGTGGCATGCGGAATAGCCGATCGAGAGCAGGATCGGCTTGTCCTCGCGCCGCGAGCGCGTGAGCGCTTCGTCGCCCCAGGGATACCAATCGACCGGATTGGCGGCGTGCTGGAGCAGATAGGGACTGGTTTCGCCGGCGAGACGGTTGGCCATGCTTGCCGCCGCTAGCGCGCGCAGGGCGGCCGGATCAAGCGGGGGTTTCTTCGAATGCTACGCGCTCGAAATCCGCGCCGCGCTGCAACAGGCGGGTGAGACGGAACCGCCGCTCGGGGCCCGAGTCGAGCGAGCGCAGCATCCGTCCGGGGTTGAAGGTACGCGGCGGCGCGATCATCGTGGCCTTCTCGTCGGGCGTGGGGCCCAACAGGATGCCCGGCACCGGGGGGTCTTCGGAGAGCATCGTCGTAAACGCGCGCACGGCCAGCGCGGTCGGCGCACCGGCCCAAAGCTTCATCGTGACGGAGAGGTCCCCATGGCTGTCGAGCGCGACGCGGGTGACGTGACCGCAGCGCACGCGCTCGTCGTCGCGGACGATGACGAGTTGCTCGAGATGCCAGCGGTGCTGCGCGCCGCCGATGCGGCGAACGGTCGCTTCGTCCCAGTCGTACGTACCCTGCCAATGCTCCCACGCCCAACTCCGCTCGGCCTCATCCTTGTTGCGATCGTAGTCGGTGAGCGCGCCGAGCGTCGCGAGATGCTGCGTGCCGTGGTACGAGAGCCTGCCGAGCGGGTCCTGGCGGTTGAACGTGCGCCCGGCGACGCGGAAATATGCGGCACCCAGTCCGCCAACGCAGAGCTCGAGCCCGGTTTGCGCCTCGTTGCCGGATTTTTTCGGCGGCGCGTACCAGCGCGAATCGAGCTGTGTGAGGAGCGCCGTGCACGCCTCCACCGAGCAGTCGTGACCGAGTTGTAGCTCGGCCGGGTTGGCGCCCGTCGCCAGCCGCTTGAGCCGGCCCCGGACGCTGGTCGCGAGCTTGGCCGGATAGCCGAAGCGGGCCGCCTCGCTGACGTGGCGCGGCACAGCCTGCGAGAGCGTCGCTCCGGCGGGCGCATCGAGATCGATTACGATGACCGGCCCCTCCGTTTCGCGCTGCTGCACGTAGGGGAACACCTTGCGCGCCCACATGGCGAGCCAGCGATCGGTCAGCTCGATCTGCCGTACCGTCATCGTGCAGGGATCGGCCAGATGGAGCAGCAGCGCGTGCGAGTACGTCGAGTAACACGAGACGCCGATCGCATTGGGCAGCAACTCGTCGGACACGGCGCTCACCGTGCATTCCAGGATTTCGGCCAGACGGTAGTACGCGTGCAATTCCTGCCATACGGCCGGTGCCGGCACCCGCCGCGCCAGGCCGTAGACTAGGATGAGCTGTTTGCCGACCCACAGCCCGCGCTGGAGCACCTTGGCCTTGACGCCCTGCAGCTCGGGATCGCCCTCGAGCAACGGCTTCAGGCACGCCGAATACTGGTTCCACAGCGCCTGCCACAGCGCGAGCGCTTGCTCGGCAGCTTCCAGCTCTCGGTCGCTCGCCGGCTGCGGCTTGCCGGCGTAACGGCGGGCGAGCTCAGTGTGGAGGTAGGTGACCGGCTCGCGGAACACTTCGGCGATCCGGGCCCGTTCGCGGGGCGTGAAAGCGGCCTCGGACAGCTTCTTCAACTGGCCGCGGATCGCGTCGTAGTGCTTGGGAATGTTCGACAGCGGCAGCGCCCGCAACCAGCGTGCACAACCGTCGGCATCGGCAAAGGCCAGCGCCGTCGTCTCGGTGCCGGTCTGCGTGAGCGTGAATTCGTTGGTCACCGTCTCTCCGTACGCCCGGGTGCCCACCGCCCCCGGGTCTGACGCTTCTGGCGAGCCATGCCACGGGTCCCAGCGATCTTATAGCACAAACGGGGACGCCCACGGTCGGCCGCCCGGCGCGCCAAACCCGCCTCCGGGGTAGGGCCCCGCGCGAATATTCGGCACATTCGATACGCAATCCGCCGCCGCGGCTTGAGTCTGGCGCGGCGCAGACTGTCTCGCATGAACACCGCATACATGATCGGCCCCGAGGACCTTATGCATCGTTCACTCGAACCCCGTCGCCGGCACGACGTCCCGGCACGCTCAGCCGCTCGCGGAAGCCCCGGGGCGCTGGCGCGGGTCCGCCGGTTGCCTCCAACCCGCGCTGCGCGCCCGGCGCGCAGTCGCGGGGTCTTTTTGGGCGCGAGCATGCACTCTCGTCTGGGCCACCGGATCGTCAACGCGCTGTGCATCGCCATCGCCGCGATTTCGATCGTCGTCGCCGCCCAATTCGCCGAACCGGCGTTCGACGCCGTAGTCGTCACCGGCAACGCGGGTCCCGCGCTGGTCGCCTCGGCAACGCGCGCCCCGGCGTTCCTGTTCGCGCGGTCGCGCTGAGGAACCTCCGAACGGGCCCCGCCGGGCGCGCGGCCTCCTTGGACGCGTCTGTCGAAACGTCGCCTCGCGTGTCGGCCGCTGCGTCGACTCGCCTCGCGCGATCCCCGCGCACTGCGAGCGGGGCGACCGGCGAGGCGGAGCGAGCCTCCACGAGCGCGAGCGAGTGGAGGCGACCCGAGCCGGGCGCAAGGGCCGCCAACTCGACGCGACGAATTCGCTCGACCGTGGTGGAGGCCCTCGCTGCGGGCTCGCGCCGCTACTGCCGCGGCGTGCGGACCTCGCCCGGCGGTCCCGCCTCGAAATTGCTGCGGAAGGGGTTGATGTCGACACCGCCGCGGCGCAGGAACCGCGCGTAGACAGTGAGCGCTCGCGGACCGCAGCGATCGAGGACGTCGACGAACATCCGCTCGACGCAGCTCTCATGAAACGCCGCATGCCGGCGGTATGACACCAGGTAGCGCAGCAACCCCGTGCGGTCGATCTGCGGACCTCGATAGCGAATCATCACGTCGCCGAAATCGGGCTGGCCGGTGACCGGACAACACGAGCGGAACAGCGCCGAGCGCAGCGTCTCCTCGACCTGCGGCCCACCGGCGACGAGCAACGCCGGCGTCGGCTCATAGACATCGGCCGCAATCGCGATGTCGTCCAGCGATTCGCCGGGCAACGAAGCGAAGCCGGCCGCAGCGAAGTCTGTCGGTGTAGTGAGCGCTACCGCGACCGGAGCGCCGCAGGCACGAGCGAGGTCGGACTCGATCCGGCGCGCGAGCTCGCCGCTCTCCGCTGCCGGCTCCTGGGCAAACGAACCCAGATAGAGCTTGAGCGACTTCGATTCGACGATGCGCTGCGAGTCGGCAGGGATGCGGAAGCGACCGACTGCGACTTGCGGCTTGCCGTGCGCGTCGAGCCAGGTAATCTCGTACGCCGTCCACAGATCGACGCCGCCGAACGGAAGCGTGCCGCGCAAGCCAATGGCTTCGCGCTGCGCGGCTCGTTCGATCGGAAAGAGCAGCGCAGGATCGTACCGGTCGGGGTAGTCGGTCGCCCTGCCGAGCGGCGAGCCTTCGGGAGTCATCATCTTGTCCGGTCGAGCCGGCGAGAGCCGACCGCGTCGGCGACACCGGAAAATCGCGGCTAGTCCAGCAAGAACTCCAATTCTTCGGCCGCCACCTCGATTACATCGCCGTGACGGAGTACGTGAGCTTCCTTGCCGATGAACTGACGGTTGACGCGCGGGTAACGGCGTCCTTCCACATGAGAAATGAAATAGCCCTGAGGTCGTCGCATGATCACCGCCAGCTGATCGCCGGGTCTGCCGAAGGTGGCGACCACCCGGTCGAGCTCGATCGTGTCGCCAGCGCGACTGCCTGCAATCACCCTGACCCTGCCTTTGGGAAAACGAATGCTTGCTAGGCGCGCAGACGGTACGCGCGCTTCTTCCGGCGGCGGCTCGGATGGGGGTTGCACCGCCTTTATGCGCCCCTGCAGCCCGGCGATGAGCATGGTGCGCTCCAAGTCCCTTTCCGCAGACGCCCTTGGGTTCAGATAGCGCAGGTAGAACGCGCCGAACTGAATCACGTCGCTGTGCTGCAATATGTGTCGGGACACCCGCGTACCATTGACCAGGGTACCGTTGACGCTTTGCAGGTCCTCCAGGATATGGTCGTTGCCGACGGAGATGATAACGGCATGCTCCTCGCTCACCGCCGGATCGTCGATCACCACCTGGTTGTGCGCTCCCCTGCCGACGTTCAGGCGCTCTTTGTCGAGGAAGCATTGATAAAGGATCGACCCGCCTGAGCTCAGCACCAGCTTCGCCATGGGCTATCCCGGCCGTTGCTCAGCGGAGCCAGCCGAACATTCGAGTGACCCACCGCTTGTGGCTCGCGGCCGGAAACGGCTTCAGCACCTTCGCCAGGATCACGGAAACGTTGTCATAACCGCCATTGTCCTTCGCGGTCTGGACCAAATGGTTGGCGGCGAGCGGCAGATTGGTCTTGAGGGCACTGATGATCAGCTCGATATCTGGATCCTCCACCAAGTCATTTAGGCCATCGGAACAAAGCAGATATATGTCGCCGGCGGAAGCTTTGTCTTCGCGTAGATGGGCGCGAATGCTTTCTTCTACGCCAAGCGCTCGGGTCACCAAACTGCGGTTGTGCGACTCCTCCGCATCTGCAGCCGAGATGAACCCCAGCTCAATCTGATCCCGTAACAGCGAATCATCGCGCGTGAGCAGTTGCAGGACGTTGTTTCTGAGCCGGTAAATTCGCGAGTCTCCGATGTGTCCCAGCACAGCGCGGTTGTCGTAAAACAGGAGCAATGCCAGGGTGGTCCCCATGCCCCGGTACGTCGACTCCGCCTGTGCCGCATCGAAGACAGCCTTGTTGGCTCGATTTATGCTTTCGCTAATAGCCCGCAATGCCGAGCGGGGGGCCATGTCCGATCTGAATTCGGCGACCTCGGTCCGGAGGCCGCTCATGATAATTTGCGTAGCCATGTGGCTTGCGATCTCACCAGCACGGTGTCCGCCCATGCCGTCGGCCAGGACGGCGGCGCCGATTTCGGGGTCGGTCGCGATCCGGTCCTCATTGAATTGGCGCACGCTGCCGACGTCGGTGACGGCGGCTATTTCGATGAAATTATGCGACATGCTGCGGGATTTTTCCGGCGGCGTGATTCGAATATGAAATCTGAGATCTCAAGCCGCCGTGCTCAGAGGATTGAAGTATCACATGCTAACGGGCCCTGAATCGAGCCACAAACCGTGCTGCGGATGCGCCGCGACCGCCTTGACCGGGCCGGACCGAGAATCTAACGTTGCGCCTCACGCGCCTGCCCGTCCGGGCAAGGGTTTGCGGAAGAGACACAGGCATCACAGCATATGCCGCTCGAGCAGCTAGGCCGCTACGAGATCATCGGGGAACTGGGTCACGGGGCGATGGGCGTCGTGTACAAGGCCCGAGACCCGCTGATCGATCGTATCGTAGCCATCAAGACCGTGAGCCTCGAGCTCTCGCGTCAGGAATCGGAGGCGTTCGAACAGCGCTTCTATCGCGAAGCCAAGTCCGCCGGGCGTCTCAATCACTCCAATATCGTCACGATCCATGACGTGGGCAGGAGTGACGCTGTTGCCTACATCGCGATGGAATTCCTGCAAGGCCGGTCGTTGCGCGAAATCCTCGATTCGGGTGTCGTTCTCCCGCCCGAAAAGATCGCTGACATCGCCGCGCAGGTTGCTGACGGCCTCGCGTTCGCGCACGAGAATGGCATTGTGCACCGCGACATCAAGCCGCCCAACATCATGGTACTGGATAGCGGGTTGGTCAAAATCACCGATTTCGGCGTTGCGCTCTTGCCCACGGGGTCGCGCACGCTGGCCGGCACCGTTTTCGGCTCGCCCAAATACATGTCGCCTGAACAGGTGGTCGGGCACCCGGTGGACGGACGCGCCGACATTTTTTCGCTGGGCGCCGTGCTTTACGAGATGCTGACCGGGTTCCCGCCGTTCTTCGGCGGCGATCTCAATGCCGTCCTCTACCAGGTTATCAACGAAATGCCCGCCGCCCCCAGCAGTCGCAACAAGAGCAT
>JBGPYP010000017.1:0-17130 GCA_041493285.1 Casimicrobiaceae bacterium | reverse complement strand
TCAGCATCGGGGAAGAGTATCTTGACGCCCGTTGCGTCGACCGACGCGCTGCTGTAGACGATGTTCGCCGCCTTGAGCGCGTCCTCGACCGTTTGCAGGGTCGAGGTATCGACCTTGACGCTCGACTTGCTGGTCGACACCTGCACCGCCGGAACCTCGGGAAAGAAGTTCGGCACCGTGTAAACCACGCCGATCACCAGCGCGACGGCGATCACGACGTACTTCCAGAGCGTATAGCGATTCATTCGTGGATGAGCGTCGGTCGTTGCGCGTATAGCGTCAGGCAAACCGCGCAGGTTTCCGCTGAACGTTCAACGCCGAACCGACCTTCACAGCGTCTTGATCGTGCCCTTGGGAAGCACGAGAGAGATCGCGCTTCTCTGAACGGTGATCTCGACGTTGGGCGCGATCTCGACGTTGGCGTACGCGTCCGACAGCTTGGCGATCTTGCCGACCACGCCGCCTGCGGCCACCACTTCGTCGCCCTTCTGCAACGCCTCGATCATGGCCTTGGTTTCCTTGGCCCGTTTTTGCTGCGGGCGGATCAGGAGGAAATAGAACACAACGACGATCGCGATCATCGGCAGGAAGGCCATGATGTCGCTGCCGGACGAACTGCCTGCAGCCTGCGCGTAGGCGGGACTGATGAACACGGTGCTTCCTCCTTGCTGCGCTCGCCTCGGTCGGACCGCACCGCGAGCCGAGACCCGAGAATGGAATTCCGCCGCGTTAACCGGCGCGGGAGCGCCGGGTTCAACGCGGCGAGTTAGTACGTCACGCCTTCTGTGACGTACTAACTAGCTATTCTACCACGCGGACCCGGTCGGCCTTGAACGCTTCCGCGTAGCCGGGCAGGGCGCCGGTGGCGATAGCCCGGCGGAGTTCGGCGAGCAGCGTCAGGTAGTAGTGCAGGTTGTGAATCGTGTTCAAGCGCGCGCCGAGGATCTCGTTGGCGCGCTGCAGATGGTGCAGGTACGCGCGGCTGAAGTTGCGACAGGTATAGCACGAGCAGCTCGGGTCGAGCGGGCCGGTGTCGGAGCGGTGGCGGGCGTTGCGGATCTTGACGTCGCCGTGGCGCGTGAAAAGCCAGCCGTTGCGGGCGTTGCGCGTCGGCAGGACGCAATCGAACATGTCGATGCCGTTGCTCACTGCCTCGACGATGTCCTCGGGGGTGCCCACGCCCATCAGATAGCGCGGCCGATCGGCAGGCAGGCGCGGCGTCACGTAGGCCTCGACCCGCCGCATGACCTCTTTCGGCTCGCCGACCGAGAGCCCGCCGATCGCGTAGCCGTCGAAGCCGATCTCGCGCAAACCGCCGAGCGACGCGTCGCGCAGATCGTCGAACATCCCTCCCTGGACGATGCCGAACAGCGCGTTCCCGTTCCCCTCATGCGCCGCCTTCGATCGCGCGGCCCAGCGCAAGGACAGCTCCATCGACGACGCGGCTTCGTCGCGCGACGCGGGGTAGGGCGTGCATTCGTCGAAAACCATCGCCACGTCGGCGTCGAACGCGCGCTGGATCTGCATCGACAGCTCGGGCGTGAGCAGCATCCGGTCGCCGTCCACCGGCGAGGCGAACGTCACGCCTTCCTCGTGCACCTTGCGCAACGGGCCGAGGCTGAAGACCTGGAAGCCGCCGGAGTCGGTGAGGATCGGCCGCGGCCAGCCCATGAAGCGGTGCAGGCCCGCGTGCGCGGCGATCACCTCGACCCCGGGACGCAGCCACAGGTGGAAGGTGTTGCCAAGCACGATCTGCGCGCCGAGCGCTTCGAGCTCGTTGGGTGCCATCGCCTTGACGGTGCCGTACGTGCCCACCGGCATGAAGACGGGCGTTTCCACGCTGCCGTGCGCGAGCGTGAGTTTTCCGTGGCGCGCTTCGCCGCAGCGTGCGATGACCTCGAATTGCATCGGTCGATTGTAGCAGCGCCGCGCCGCCTGCCCGCCGTCTACCCGCCGTCTACCTTGTGGCGCCGGCTTTCGGGTCGCGTTCGAGCAGCATCGCGTCGCCGTAGCTGAAAAACCGGTAACGCTCGCGAATCGCATGCGCGTACGCGGCGCGGATGGGTGCTACACCGGCGAACGCCGAAACGAGCATCAGCAGCGTCGAGCGCGGCAAGTGGAAGTTGGTGAGCAGCCGGTCGACGACTTGGAAGCGAAAGCCGGGAATGATGAACAGCGCCGTCTCCGCCGCGCCCGCGCGAACGCCCGCGGAGATCGTCGCGGACTCCAGCGCGCGCAACGACGTCGTGCCGACCGCAACGACGGCGCGCCCCGCAGTGCGCGCGGCGCCGATCGCGGCAGCCGTCGCCGCGGGAATGTCGAAACGCTCGCTGTGCATGCGGTGCTGGGTCAGATCTTCGGTCTCGACCGGCTCAAAAGTGCCGGCGCCCACGTGCAGCGTCACGTAGGCGAATGCGACGCCGCGCTCGCGCAGGCGATTGAGCATGGAGTGGTCGAAGTGCAGACCCGCCGTCGGCGCGGCGACTGCGCCGCGATGGCGCGCATACACGGTCTGGTAGCGCTCGCTATCGGCGGCTTCAGCGGCGCGCGCGATATACGGAGGCAATGGCACTTCGCCGTGCCGCTCGAAATAGACGTCGAGCGGGACGCCGGCGGTGAACCGCAGTCGAAAGAAGCGCCCGTCGCGCTCCTGCACGACCGCGATCACGCCGCCTTCGAGCAACACGCGGCCGCCGAGCTTGGGTGGATGGCTCGCCGAGAGTTGCATCCAAGCTTCGTCGGGCGCGACGATGCGCTCCAGCAACAACTCGACCCTGCCGCCGGTTTCTCTGCGGCCGCGCAGCCGGGAACGGATTACCTTCGTATCGTTGAAGACGCACAGATCCCCCGGCAAGAGGAGCTCGGGCAGGTCCGTGAAAGCGCGGTCGCTGATCTTCGCGCCGGCGACGTGCATCAACCGGCTTCCCGAGCGTGTCGCGGCGGGCGCCTGCGCGATCAGCTCGGCGGGCAGCTCGTAGTCGAAATCGGAGAGTCGATAACTGGGGCAATCGGACATGGTGCAGAGTCGCGCGACGAAACGGCCGTGTTTGTCGCGTGCCGCTGTTTACGCGATAATGCCGTCTCCACCTCGCGCGGGCAACGCCCGGCCTTCCGCCGCGCCTCGCGCACGACCAGCCGGGATGGCGGAATTGGTAGACGCGCTGGACTCAAAATCCAGTTCTGGCAACAGAGTGAGGGTTCGATTCCCTCTCCCGGCACCACACTACGAGCGGCGCGCCGCGCGTCCGGACGACTCGGGGAGACCACGATGACCGCGAACGGCGATGCCGGCCGGGTACAACGCCTCGACGAGGTGTTGAAGCTCGTGCGCACGAGGGTCGCGCCGGCTCAGCGCGCGGTCGTCGAAGACTTCACGGGCCGCTACTTCCAGGACGTCGACGCCGAGGATCTCGCGGAGCGGCAGCCCGCCGACCTTTACGGCGCGGCGCTGTCGCACTGGAACTTCGCCCGCAAGCGCGAGCCGGGTCGCGCGCGCGTCCGGGTGGTCAATCCGACGCTCGAGGAGCATGGCTGGCAGTCCACGCATACGGTCGTGGAGATCGTCAACGACGACATGCCGTTCCTGGTCGACTCGGTGACGATGGAGGTCAACCGCCGCGGATTGATGCTGCATCTCATCACCCATCCGATCGTTGCGGTCGACCGCTATGCGGACGGCACGCTGGTGGGCCTGGCGCACGACGACGCGAGCGGCGCGCGGCGCGAGTCGTTCATTCACGTCGAAGTCGATCGCATCACCGGCCCTGTCGAGCTCGAGTCGCTCGCCGCAGACATCGTCCGTGTGCTCGACGACGTGCGCGCGGCGGTGGACGACTGGAAGGCGATGCGCGAGCGCGTGCACGCGGTCATTGCCGAGGTCGAGAAGCGAGCGCCGCCGCTACCGGCAGACGAGCTCGCAGAAGGCAAGGATTTCCTGCGCTGGCTCGCCGACAACCACTTCACGTTCCTCGGCTACCGTTGCCACGAGCTCGCGGTGATCAAGGGTGAAGACGCGCTGAAGATTGTTCCCGGCTCGAGCCTCGGCATCCTCAGGGAAACGCAAAGCAAGGAGGTCGCGGCGAGCTTCTCGGCGCTGCCGCCGGAGGTCCGCGCGTACGCTCGTCGGCCTGAGCTGCTGGTCGTGACCAAGGCGACGTCGCGCTCGACCGTACACCGGCCGGGATACCTCGACTACATCGCAGTGAAGCGATTCGGCACCGAGGGCGAGGTGGTCGGCGAGGACCGTTTCCTCGGGCTGTTTACATCGACGGCCTACAGCGCCAATCCCACCGAGATCCCGCTCCTGCGCCGCAAGGTCGCCAACGTGGTCAAACGCGCCGGCCTCCCGCCCGGCGGGCACGCGAGCAAGGCGCTGGTGAGCATCCTCGACACGTATCCGCGCGACGAGCTGTTCCAGACCAACGAAGAGGACCTGTTGCGAACTTCGAGGGCGATCCTCCATCTCGCGAACCGGCAGCGGCTGCGCCTGTTCGTCCGTCGCGATGCGTTCGAGCGCTTCCTGTGCTGCCTGATCTACGCACCGCGCGAGAATTACACGACCGAGCTGCGGCAGAAATGGCAGACGATCCTGACGCGGGCCTTCGCCGGCACCAGCTCGGAATTCAACGTCCATCTCTCCGAATCGGCGCTGGCGCGGGTGATGATCACCGTGCGCACGACACCAGGGCGCATTCCGGTTTACGACGTGCGCGCGCTGGAAGCGCGGCTGGTTGAAGCGGCCCGACGCTGGGAGGACGACCTCAAGGGCGCGCTCATCGAGTCGCTGGGCGAAGCGCGCGGTAACGAGCTGTTCCGGCAGTTCGGCGCGGCGTTCCCGGCCGGCTATCGTGAGGATTTCAAGGCGCGCTCCGCCGTGCCCGACATCGAGATGATGGCGAGGCTGACCGACGTGGAGCCGCTGGGCATGTCTCTCTATCGCCCGCCGGAAGCCATGCCGGGCGCGCTGCGCTTCAAGCTGTTCCATCTCGGCGGTCCGGTTACCCTGTCCGACAGCCTGCCGATGCTCGAGCGCATGGGTCTCAAGGTGCTCGACGAGCGCCCGTACCGGGTCGTGCCCGATGGGTTGCCGCCCGTATGGATGCACGACCTCGGGCTGCTCGCGTCCGCGGCTCTTGGCGACGCCGAGGTCGACGCACTGCACGCGGTGTTCGCCGACGCGTTCGGCCGGGTGTTTCGCGGCGAGGTCGAGAACGACGGCTTCAACCGGCTGGTGGTCGCGGCACGGCTTCCGGCCGAGGAGATCGTCGTCCTGCGCGCGTACGCGAGATACCTCCGGCAGATCGGTTTTCCGCTGTCGCAGGCGTTCATCGAGGCCACGCTCGCGGCGCATGCGGAGATCGCCGGAGCGCTGGTCGCACTGTTCAAGCTGCGCTTCGACCCCGCCGAAGGCGCGGGGGTCGGCGTGCGGACCGCGAAGCAGGTGCGCGCCATCGAGGCCGCACTCGAGGCGGTCGAGAATCTCTCCGAGGATCGCGTGCTGCGGCAGTATCTCGCGCTGGTCCAGGCGACGACGCGAACCAACTTCTGGAGGCGCGACGCCGCGGGTCGCCGCAAGGAGTTCGTGTCGTTCAAGTTCGATCCCTGGAAGGTGCCGGGATTGCCCGAACCCAAGCCGATGTTCGAGATCTTCGTCTACTCGACCCGCTTCGAGGGCGTGCACCTGCGCGGCGGCAAGGTCGCGCGCGGCGGGTTGCGCTGGTCGGACCGGCCGGAGGACTTCCGCACCGAGGTGTTGGGACTGGTCAAGGCGCAGATGGTCAAGAACACGGTGATCGTTCCGGTCGGCTCGAAGGGCGGCTTCGTGCTCAAGCGCGCGCCTTCGCCCGCCGATCGCGAGGCGTATCTCAAGGAAGGCGTCGCCTGCTATCAGGACTATCTGCGCGGCCTCCTCGATCTCACGGACAATCGCGTGGGCGACAAGATCGTTCCGCCGCCCGCCGTCAAGCGGCACGACCCCGAAGATCCCTACCTCGTCGTCGCGGCGGACAAGGGAACGGCGACGTTCTCCGACTATGCCAACGCGATCAGCAAGGAATACGGCTTCTGGCTGGGCGACGCCTTCGCGTCGGGTGGCTCGGTGGGCTACGACCACAAGGCGATGGGCATCACCGCCCGCGGCGCATGGGAATCGGTCAAGCGGCATTTCCGCGAGATGGGCATCGACACTCAAGCGACCGATTTCACCGTTGCCGGCATCGGCGACATGTCGGGCGACGTCTTCGGCAACGGAATGCTCCTCTCGCACCACATCAAGCTGGTCGCGGCGTTCGACCATCGCCACATCTTCCTCGACCCGAATCCGTACCCGGATAAGAGCTTCGCGGAGCGCGAGCGGATGTTCAAGCTGCCGCGCTCGTCATGGGCCCACTACGACGCCAAGCTGATCTCGGCGGGTGGCGGCGTGTATCCGCGCAGCGCCAAGTCGATCGCCATCACGCCGGAGGTGAAGCAGGCGCTGGCAGCCGTGGCCGACGCGATGACGCCCACCGAGCTGGTCAACGCGATCCTCAAGGCGCCGGTCGATCTCGTCTATAACGGCGGCATCGGCACGTACGTCAAGGCGGTGAGCGAGACGCACGCGCAGGTCGGCGACCGCGCCAACGACGCGTTGCGCGTCAACGGGCGCGAGCTGCGCTGCAAGGTCTTCGCCGAGGGCGGGAACCTAGGTTGCACGCAGCTCGGGCGCGTCGAGTTCGCGCTGGCGGGAGGCCGCATCAACACCGACGCCATCGACAACTCGGCGGGTGTCGACACCTCCGACCACGAGGTGAACATCAAGATCCTGCTCGGCCTGCCGATCGCCGAAGGCGAGCTGACCGAGAAGCAGCGCAATAACCTGCTGGCGGAGATGACCGACGACGTCGCGGCGCTGGTGCTGCGCGACAACACCTTCCAGACGCAATCGCTGTCGGTAAAAGGCCGGGTCGCGCCGCAGTTGCTCGACGCGCACCAGCGGTTCATCCAGTTCCTGGAAAAGATAGGCCGGCTCAACCGCGCGCTGGAATTCCTTCCCGGCGACGAGGAAATCGCCGAGCGGCGTGCGAAGGGCGGTGCGCTGACCAGTCCCGAGCGCGCGGTTCTGCTCGCGTACAGCAAGATCTGGGTCTACGACGAGCTGCTCGCATCGCCCCTGCCCGACGACCCCTGGGTCGTGACCGCGCTTTCGCGCTACTTCCCGAAAGCGCTGCGCGAGCGCTACGCGGAATACATGCCGCGCCATCCGCTGAAGCGGGAGATCATCGCCACCTACGTCACCAACAGCATGGTGAACCGGGTCGGCAGCACCTTCGTGCATCGCCTGCTCGAGACCGCCGGCGCCAAACCCTACGAGATCGTGCGCGCGTATCTGCTCAACCGGGAGATCTTCGGCTTCGTCGAGCTCTGGATGGCGATCGAGGCGCTCGACAACCGGGTCGACGACGCGGTGCAGTCGGCGATGCTGCTCCACACCGGCCGGCTCATCGACCGCGGGACGACGTGGTTTCTGCGCTCGCGCCGGCTGACCGAGGACATGGCGGCGACGATCGCGCACTTCACGCCGCAGGTCGGTGCGCTGGCGACGCGCCTGCCGCAGCTCCTCGACCCCGGAGAGCGCGCGCGGGTCGATACCGCGGTCGCGGAGTACGTGGCCAAGAACGTGCCCGTGGAGCTTGCGACGCGCGTGGTGGTCTTCGAGACGCTCTATGCCGCGCTGGACATCGTCGAGGTGGCCGGCAGCGCGAGGCGGCCGGTGGAGACCGTCGCGGAGCTCTATTTCGAGCTGTCGACGCGGCTGAGCCTGCCGTGGCTGCGCGAGAAGATCGCTGCGCTTCCCGGGGACGAGCATTGGCAGACGCTCGCGAGAGGCGCGATGCAGGACGATCTATCGAGTCTGCAGAGGACGATCTGTGCCGAGGTCCTCGCGGGCGGCGCCGACATCGCCGCGCGGGCCAAGCTCATCGCGGCGTGGGAGGATCGCAACCGGCGCAGCATCGCTCGCGCCGCGCAACTGATCGGCGAGTTGCGTGCCGCGCCGACCGTCGACACGGCGATGCTGTCGGTGGCGCTGCGGGAGCTGCGGAACCTGGCGTAGCGGCCGACACACAACGAAACATTTTGCGCCGCGGGCCCAAGGAGGCCGCGGGCGCGAGCCCGGGGCGAGGGGCCTCCGCGACGGTTGAGCGAAGTTGCTCGCGTCGAGTTGTCAGCCCTTACGCCCGGCTCGGGTCGCCTCCACTCGCATGCGCTCGTGGAGCCTCGCTCCGCCTCGCCGGTCGCCCCACGCGGAGCGTGGGATCGCGCGAGCCGCGAGCGGTGTTCCTACGGCTAAACGTGCGCGACCGCCAGGGCGCCCACGGCGACCGACGCCGCGGCGACGCCGTAGGAGATGTACTGCAGGCCCCTGTTGCGGGTCAGGATAGTGATCGCGGCGAGAGCGATCGCGATCTGGATCAGCGTCATCGCCTGCGCCCAGCGGTGGTGGACGTGCATCGACGCTTCGCTGCTTTCCTCTGCCTCCTTGGACTGCTGCTCGAGCTTCTTCGCCTCGGGCATGATCTCCTCTTTTTCCTTCTTGTAGCGCTCGACCTCCTTCTGATATCTCCCCTGCTGCTCGCCGGTGGTCAGCGTCGCGCCCAGCTCGGCCAGGTTTTGCTTGCTGCTCTTGGCCTGATAGAAGTTCCACTGGTCCGACGCCTCGGTCTTCCGGATCGCCGCCTCGTTCTTGAACAGCAGCGCGTCGTTCTGTGTCGCGCCGGCCATGTAGCCGAACAGCGCGCCGATGGTGGCGAAGATCGCCGTCATCACCGCGATGCGGCCGGCGAACGGATCGCCGTGCTGTGCCTGATGCTCGACTTCGTGTTCGTGCGGACCGTGCACGTGAAACTCTCCCTCGGACATGCGAAAGCTCCTGTGAATGAGGATGCTGCGAAGATGCGGGCGGCCGCCGAATGTCAACCGCGCAGCCGCTCGTAGGTGACGAAATGGTAGGCAAACCCGCCCGGCGCGTCCAGCGCGTCGTTTGCCGTGCGCGAGGTCTCGCGCCAGAGCGTGCGATCGAAGTCGGGAAAGCGCGCGTCGCCCTCGAAATCGCGCAGGATTTCGGTCAGGTACAGGACGTCGGCGCGCGGCATTGCTTCGCGGTAGAGCGCCTCGCCGCCGATGACGAACGCCGGCCCGGGGAGACTCACCCGCTCGAGGGCATCGTCGAGCGAGCGCGCGAACTCGATGTCCGGTGCGGATCGACCGGGCGCACGTGTGACGACGATATTCTGGCGTCCGGGGAGCGGCTTGCCGATCGACTCCCAAGTGCGCCGGCCCATGATCATGCTGTGCCCGCTCGTCAGGGCACGGAAACGCTTCATGTCGTCGGGCAGTCGCCACGGCAGGCGATTGTCGACGCCGATCACGCCGTTGCGCGCGACCGCGGCGATCAGCGCGATTCGCGGCAGCGTGCGACGCCCCAGCGACGCCCTTGGCGAGGCGGTGAAGGGTGGTGTATCGTGCACGCGTCGCAGCCAGGCCCGGACATCGTTCGACCACAACGATTATAGTGGTCGCCGGCCATCACCCGTGTACTATCCGCGCTCATTTCTCAAATTCATCCTGCTCGGTTTCCTTCTCGTCAGCCTGCCGTTGCTCTACGCGCTGGTCGAGTTGATCGTGAGCCTCGACCGTCTCGGGACGCAGAGCCAGCAGGCGGTGCTGCAGGCCGCGCAAGCCGGGCGCGCGAGCCGGCAGCTCTACGAACAGGCGACCACGCTCGAGCGCGTCGTCCGCCAGCACCTAATTCTCGACGATCCGCAGCTCGTCGAGGACTACGCGCGCTTGCGCCAGGATTTCCGGCAGACCTCGCAGCAGCTGCAGCAGCTCCCACTCGACCGCGCGCAGCTCGCCCAGCTCGAGAAGCTGACCGACACCGAGAGCCGCCTCTACGGCTTGCTAAAGGTGCCGCAGCGGCCACCGGCCGCGAGCACGGCGCTGGCCGAAGGTTACGCGCAACTGTCGGCGGGCGCGCAGGCGATGCTCGCCGCCAGCAACCGCCTGACCGAGCGCGAGATCGAGCGGCTGCAGCAGACCGCGGCGGAAGGGCGCAAGACCTGGGCGTATCTCGCGCTGGCGGCGGGCGCGATCGCGCTCGCGCTGGCGATCCTGTTCGCGGTGCTGATCGCACGGCCGATCCGCCAGCTCGATCTGGCGATTCGGCAGATGGGGACCGCCGACTTCACCCACGCCATCGAGGTCAACGGACCACAGGACATGCGCTACCTCGGGCAGCGGCTCGAGTGGCTGCGAGCGCGGTTGCACGAGCTCGAAGCGCAGCAGACGCGGTTCCTGCGCCACGTCTCGCATGAACTCAAGACGCCGCTCACCGCGGTGCGCGAAGGCGCCGAACTGTTGCGCGATCGCGTCGGCGGGGAGCTCTCGCCGCAGCAGCAGGAGATCGTGCGCATCGTCCGCGAGAACACGCTGCAGCTCCAGAGGCTGATCGAGGACCTTCTCAACTACCACCAGACGCGCAGCATCGAACCGCGGACGCTGGGGCCCGTGCCGCTCGCCGACGTCATCCGTCGCGTGGTAAGGGAGCACAAGCTCGCCGCGTTGGCACGCATGATCACGTTCGACGCCAAAGTGAAACCGGTGGTCGTCATCGGCGACGCCGAGAAAATCCGCGCGATCGTCGACAACCTGCTCTCGAACGCGATCAAGTACTCGCCGCGCTCGGGGCTGGTCGCCATCGACCTGTTCACCGAAGGCGGCAACGCGGTGCTCGACGTCGCCGATCAAGGCCCCGGCGTCGACTCGGAGGACCGGCCGCGCATCTTTGAATCGTTCTATCAGGGCAAGCCTGCGCCGGAGGGGCGGATCAAGGGCTCCGGACTGGGTCTGGCGATCGCGCGCGAATACGCGCTGGCGCACGGCGGCCGGATCGAGCTCCTCGACCGCGCCGACGGCAAGCGCGGCGCGCGTTTCCGTGTATGGCTGCCGCTCGCGGTCGCGGATCAGTCGGCTGCGGCGTCACCCGTGGCGCGGGTCACGCTGCAGGAGGAAGGTTGATACGCCTGCGCCGCAGCGCCGCCGCGCTCGCCATGGTTGCCCTGGCCGGCTGCGCTGCCGCGCCTTCTGCGCCCGTGCCGGTGGCCGCCGCGCCCGCGCCGGCGGTCCCGCCGAAGCCGGAACCACTGCCGGTAACGCCGGTGCCGGTGCCGGCGGTCGTGATCGTGCAATCGCCGCCGCCATCGCCGGTCCAAGCGCCGACGGCACTGCCGCCGGTCAACGAGGAGGAACAGCAGGCGCTCGCATTGCTGGCGGACCTGCAACGCTACGCGGTGGATCCGGGCGAAGATCTCAAGCGCGAACTTGCTGGGGCGAACGCGGCGCTGGCGCGCACGCGCAGCGACGCGAACCGCATCCGCGTCGCGATGCTGCTGACGCTGCCCGCGGCCGGGCCGCCGGACGACGCCCGCGCGCTGTCGCTGCTCGAGCCCGTGGTGGGAAAGATCGGCAACAGCTCGCCGCTCAAGCAGATCGCCGCGGTGCTCTACGCTCAGATCGTCGAGCGCGCGCGCAGCGTGCGCGAAGAGCAGAAACGGACCGCGGCTGCGCAGGAGAAACTCGATGCGCTGCGCGCGGTCGAACGAAGCTTGCTGCTCGAGCGCAGCCGCAACGCGGGCGGTGGCAGCGCCGGCGGCGGCGGCGGAACCGGGCGATAACGTTACCGATGGCGCACTCCGCTGACATCCTCCTGGTCGACGACGACCCCGACCTGCTCAAGCTGATCAGCCTGCGGCTGACCTCGGCGGGCTATCGCGTGCGCACGGCAGACAGCGGCGAAACCGCGCTCGCCGCGCTCGCCGTCGCAAGACCCGCGGCGGTGATCACCGACATGCGCATGCCAGGCATCGACGGCCTCCAGCTGTTCGACGCGATCCATCGCCAGCATCCGGCGCTGCCCGTCATCATCCTCACCGCGCACGGGACGATCCCCGATGCGGTGACCGCCACGCAGCGCGGCGTATTCGCTTTTCTGACCAAGCCGTTCGACAGCCAGGAGCTCCTGCACAAGGTTGCGACCGCAGTGCGGCTCACCGGGGACGTGCCCGAGGCCAAGCAGCAATCGAGCGGTGAATGGCGTGCGGGCATCATCACGCGCAGCCCGCGCATGGAAGACCTGCTGCGCCAGGCACGGTTGGTCGCCGATTCCGACGCCAGCGTCCTGATCTTCGGCGAGTCCGGCACCGGCAAGGAGCTGCTGGCGCAGGCCATCCACCGGGCGAGCCACCGCGCCGCGCGGCCGTTCATCGGCGTCAACTGCGGCGCGATCCCGGAGCCGCTGCTCGAGTCCGAGCTGTTCGGGCACGCACGCGGCGCATTCAGCGGCGCGGTCCAGGCGCACAAGGGACTCTTCCTCGCCGCCGACGGCGGCACGATCTTCTTGGACGAGATCGGCGACATGCCGCTCGCGTTGCAGGTGAAGCTTTTGCGCGTGCTGCAGGAAGACGAAGTGCGCCCCGTCGGCGCCACGCAGTCGGTACCGATCGACGTGCGCGTGATCTCGGCTACGCACCGCGACCTCGACGCGCAGAGGGCGGCCGGCCAGTTTCGCGAGGACCTCTACTACCGCTTGAACGTCGTCTCGCTCAAGCTGCCCCCGCTCGCGGAGCGGCGCGAAGATATTCCGCTGCTTGCGACGCATTTCCTGCGCAAGCTGGCCGAGCGCTACAAGAAACCGGTACCTTCCCTCGCGCCGGACGCGATGGCGTTGCTGATCGCCGCCCCTTGGCCGGGCAACGTCCGGCAGCTCTTGAATCTCCTGGAGCAGGCGCTCGCGCTCACGACGACCAGCGTGATCCCGGCCACGCTGGTCCAGGGCGCGCTGCGCGAGGACGCCGGCGTCCTCGCGCCGTTCGAGGAGGCGCGTAAGCAGTTCGAGCGCGACTACCTCGTTCGCCTGCTGAAGATCACCGGCGGCAACGTGACCCAGGCGGCGACGCTCGCCAAACGCAATCGCACGGAGTTCTACAAGCTGCTGCAGCGGCACCGCCTCGAGCCGGCAATGTTCAAGGACGCGAAACCCTGACCGCCCGCGCGGTGGATGGCCGCGTGTCCCCCAGCGGGCGGCCGCGCAAGGTTGGTGCTCGCGCGGTGAGTGTTGCATTTGCGTCTATGCAGTCGTCATTCGACGACAAAATTAACCCAATCGAATCAATATATTCACTGTGCTGCCCTCCTAGCTGTCGTGAAAATACGACAGTATCGCTGGATTGAGGGCATCTGCTGCCCTGGTTCGGTAGTTTTCTTGCCATCGACATGCCGTAAGGTATTGATTGCGATAAACGACTCAATGTTGGCACAGCAATTGCTTACACGATTGCAAGGGGCATGGGCGATAGACGAAGCAGAACGAAGGCTTGCATCATGGAAACGTACACACCGGAATTCACCGCTTTCTGGCTGGGCGCTCCCGAGCCAGCGGGCGAGCGCCACGGCGCGGACGGCGCCTCGGCCCAGCAGGGTCTGTCGCCTTCGCAGCAAGTGGCGCTGGAAGAACTCGCCGAGCGCGTGAACGCTGCTCGGAGCGTCGTCTAGGCCCAAGCCGCGACAACGCGTCGTTAACCGGCCGCAGGTGGCCGCGGGACGAGAAAGGCCCGCAACGCCTGACCCTCTCGGAGCCGGGTTGTGCTCCGACCATCGGAATCCCCCTTGCCCGCTCACTCCTCCCGGCGGGCTTTTTTTTGGTTCCTACGAGAGGTGCGACGATCATTTGACGACGGGGGGGCCGCAGGCCCGGTTGGCCGGTGCCTCGGTCGCGAACCATTGTCCCGGCGCAGGGCAACTCGAGGCTTGGACGCGCGTCACGGTTCCCTGGCGGCAACACCAGCCGACAAGTGCCGCGGCGCCGAGCGCACCGGGCATTTTCTTAACGACGCCGTCTTTCAAGATGACGCCTTCGCCTTTGGGCGGCTCGCCCTTCGGTGTACCGGCGGGCGGCGGCTTCGGCGGCTCGCCCTTCGGTGGACCGGCAGGCGGCGGCTTCGGCGGCTCGACAAATGGAATGACCGCGACGGTCACGTCGCGCTGCTGGGAGGGAGCGCCGCTCCTGCTTGCAGTCAACGTGAAGGTCGTAGTGGTGGAGAGCCGACGCGAAACGCACCCTTCGCCCGGCGACTGCGGTTGCGGCCCGCCAGGCTCGATCACCACACGTTCGGCATTCCTGGTGGCGAAACACAGGTTCGTTTCACCGGGTCGTTGCAGCCTCGGGGGTTCCGCACGCAAGAACGCGATCACCGGCGCCTGCGGTGGCGCGGCGACTCTGACCGTTAGCGTTGAGCTCGCCTGCCGTGGCGGTCCGCCTTCGCCACTTGCGGTCAGCCTGAAGGTCGTCGTGTCCCCGACGAATCGAGTGATGCAGCCTACGCTGTTGGACTGCGGTTGCGAGCCTGGGGGCTCGATCGCCAACTTCTGCGCATTTTGAACACGGAAGCACAGCTGGACGTCGCCTCGTCGCTCCAGCACTTGCGGATTCGACTCAAAGCGCTCGATGACCGGCGGCGGGATCGACTCGATCCCTGCCGACAGCGTAACGACAGCAGGTCCACCTGCGGCGTTGTGCCTGACGACCAGACTCGCGCCGGCTTTTCCGGCACCCGAAGCGTCGAAACCAACGTCGAGCGAACATTGCGCGTTGGGGGCGAGCTGCTCGGGACAGTTGTTGACCAGCGAAAAACGGGTGTCGCCCGAAATGCTGGGAGGGCGGAGCAACAATGCAGCCTTGCCCGCGCTGGTGATCGTGACGCGCTGCGGCCTGACCGCAGCGCCGTGTTTGAAAACTCCGAAGTCGAGTTTCGCTGGCGCAACCGAGACGGCAGGCTGGCCAAATCCGGTGCCGGTGAGATCGACGCCGCGCGCGCTGCCTGCACTATTGGCGATCACGAGCCGGCCGTTGCTCGCTTCGATCGCCGATGGCGCGAAGCGCAAGTCGAGCACGCATGCCGCGCCTGGTGCGAGTTTCACATTCGTGCAATTGCCTTGAACGCGAAACGCGTTGCTCCCTACCAGCGTGACTTGCTGAATCTCGACGAGCGCCGTGCCGGTATTGCGCAAGCGCACTGACCGCACTGCACTCTGGGTCCCGATTTCCTGTCGTCCGAATTCCAGGTTGCCTGGAGCCACTTCGAGTTTTGGCGTGGCGTGGCCCGTGCCCGACAGCGTCACCATTCGCGGGCTTCCGCTTGCGTTATCGCTGATCACCAGCGTCGCGCGCCTGGCATTGGCCTCGCGCGGCGAAAAGCGAAGATCGGTCGCACACTGCGCCTCGGGCGCGATCGCCGACGCCTTGCAGCCATCGCGAATGATCCGAAAATCATCGTCGCCGTCGATGACAATCGCCGTCGCAACCAATGGCGCCGAACCAGTGTTGCGCAGCGTCACGCTGCGGTTCTCGGCGCCGCCGATTTCCACTGCGCCGAAGTCAACGTTTTGCGTGGAAAGCATCGCGATCGGCGTCGCGGTCCCAAGACCATGGACCGCCACCAGATAGGGATCCTTGACATCGCGCACACGGATCGCGATCGTCGCCTCGCGCGCGCCCACATTGTCCGGCTTGAATTGCACGAGTAACTGGCATGCCAACCCGCGTGGAATCCGGATGCCGTCGCAGGAAGTACCCAAGGCGAAGGACTTTGCGTTAGACCCCTGCAAGGTCACGTCGATCACGTCGACCGCACCGAGTCCCTTGTTGTCAAGCCGGAGCGGCTTTTGTTGCGCGGCGGCGCGCACGTCCTGCGCGCCGAAGTCGAGATGTTCCGGAACGATTGCGACTCTCGTCGGTATGATCCAAGGAGCGACGACAATTGCGCCGAGCGTCGTCACGCCCAGCCCCGCCAAGACTGCCAGCAGAACCATCCACCGCGCCCAACCCAGGAATTTCAAGTTGTTGCTCGTGGTCTTCAGTCCCGCGACATCACCGATACGCTTGCGAAGCGAGCGCGCCTCCTTAAGCAGGCGTCGTCCCTCCCGCTTGTCGCCGAGCAATACCGCGCGGGTGCCTTGCTGGTGCAGTGCCCAGCCCGCGGTCGACATATCGCCGGCGCGCACGGCGATGTCATGCGCGCGCGTGAGTATGTTGCGCCAGGCATCCCAGCGATTCGAATCCGCTAGCGGGCCGTCGATCGCACGGGCCAGTCGCAGCGCCTCCTCGCTGTGGCCGTTCTGGGCGGCCCAGGCCATGCTGGCCGTCATCGGGGCGGCCAGACGCGCGACTCGGCGCGGTGTGCCGCGGGCCTCGAACGCGAACCGTGAGAAGACGGCGGTCGCGCGCTCGCGGCGCGCGGCGAACTCGGGCGTGGCTTCGACTTGCGGCGCGAGACCGGCAGCAAGGCGAAAACCGGACACGACGTGCTGCACCAGGCCACGGCGCACCAAATTCGCCAGAACATCTTGGACACTGTCCACCTGGGCGATCGCGGCGCACTGTTCCGGCTCGAGCGGCACCGCGCCGGCGCAGGCCAGTGCCGCGAGCACGCGGCGGCTTGGCTTGTCTTCTTTATCGAGGTTCGGCGTCTTGTCGAGTTCGGTCAGTGCCGCCTTAACCCCGCGCATTGCGGCGGCCCCTGCGGCCTGCTCGATCCGTCCGGGGTGACCCTGCACCGATTCGACGATCCGTGCGGCCATGGCGCGCTCGTCGGCGCGCAGTGGCCGCGACAGCGTGCGCTCGAACAAGGCAATGCCGTCGTCGGTGGGCAGCCCCTTCAACGCGACCGGCCGGCGTTGTGCACTCGCCACCATCTCTTCCGAAGCGAATACCCAAGCCGAATGCGGGCCGTAGGCATTCAGCGCGCCGAGCGCAGCCGGCGGCAAGGCAACGTCGTCGATGAGCAGCAGCGCGCACTTGTCGGCAAGATGGCGACGCATTTCGACCGCACTGGGCCGCACGCCCGGCGGCACGTCGTAGAACGCTTCGTGCACCGCCTGCGCGAGGTCGTTTTCGCCTTGCGTCGCCGCGTGGAGATACACCACGCCGTCGTGAAAGTGCTCCGTCTGGTCGCGGTTGCCCACGTGCGACAACAACGCACTCTTGCCGCTACCCAACTCCCCCGCGAGCGCGACGTTGCGTCGCTCGGCGAGCGCGGC
>JBGPYP010000119.1:0-7824 GCA_041493285.1 Casimicrobiaceae bacterium | reverse complement strand
GTATTAGTGTAGAGTTCCATCTGCGCCAGCACCTGGTTGGCGAAGGATGAGGACATCACGTAACTCGGATGGCCGGTGGCGCAACCGAGATTGACCAGCCGCCCTTCGGCGAGCAGGATGATGCGCTTGTTGTCCGGAAAAATGACGTGATCCACTTGCGGCTTAATGTTCTCCCACTTGTATTGCTTGAGTGAAGCGACGTCAATTTCGTTGTCGAAATGGCCAATGTTGCACACTATCGCGTTATGCTTCATACGCTTCATGTGTTCGTGCGTGATCACGTCGATGTTGCCGGTCGCGGTGACGAAGATGTCCGCCTTGTCGCAGGCGTAGTCCATGGTGACCACGCGAAAGCCTTCCATCGACGCCTGCAGCGCGCAGATCGGGTCGATCTCGGTCACCCAGACGCGCGCCGAGAGAGCGCGCAGCGCCTGCGCCGAGCCTTTGCCGACGTCGCCGTAACCGTTGACGACAGCGATCTTCCCCGCAATCATGACGTCGGTGGCCCGTTTGATGCCGTCGACCAGAGATTCGCGGCAACCGTAGAGGTTGTCGAATTTGGACTTGGTCACCGAGTCATTGACGTTGATCGCCGGGAAGCCGAGTCGCCCTTCCTTGTGCATCTGGTAGAGGCGCTTCACGCCGGTCGTTGTCTCCTCGGTCACGCCTTTGATCTGGACACGAATCCGTGAATAAAAATGAGCGTCCGCGGCGAGGCGCTTTGCAATAGCGGCGAACAGCGCGAATTCTTCTTCGTTCGCTGGATGCGAGATCACCGCGCGATCGCTCTCCGCCCTGACGCCGAGATCCACCAGCAGCGTCGCGTCGCCGCCGTCGTCGAGGATCATGTTCGGCGTGCCGCCGTCGGCCCACTCGAAGATGCGGTGCGTAAACTCCCAGTACTCGTCGAGCGATTCGCCCTTGTAGGCGAACACCGGCGTGCCCGACGCCGCGATCGCCGCGGCAGCGTGATCCTGCGTCGAGTAGATGTTGCACGATGCCCAGCGGACTTCCGCGCCCAGCGCCTTGAGCGTTTCGATCAGCACCGCCGTCTGGATCGTCATGTGCAGCGAGCCGGCGACGCGCGCGCCGCGCAGCGGCTGCTGCGGGGCGAATTCCTCGCGGATCGCCATAAGCCCCGGCATCTCGGTCTCGGCGATCGCGATTTCCTTGCGGCCCCAAGCCGCGAGGTCGAGGTCGGCGACCCTGAAGTCAGCGAAATTCCGGGTGTCGGTCACAGCGTTCATCAGTCACTCCTTGTCGGGGACCGCGCCGCGGTGACGGAAGCCTTGCTCGTCATCCCGCGCGCGAGCCGCGGTTCAACGAGCGCCGTTGCATAGGGGAAAGCCCCCGAGCCTGGCAGAGCGACTTGTAGCGCACGCGGGCGCAGCCGATCTGTTGCAACGCTCCTCGGGGGAGAGCGGGAATTATAGCGCAAGCGGCCGCGTCGCCAAGGCGCCGCCAGCGGAAGGATCACGCCCGCCGCCGCGCATCGATCTCCCCCTCGCGCTGTGCCAGCAGCGCGGCGACCAGGCTCGACTCACGCTTGTAGAAGCCTTCGGTGTGGAAGGTGTCCTCGAGGGCGAACAGCTCGTAGTCGAGGTGGTGGCAAAGCTCGTGGATCACGGTACGCAAGAACGTCTTATAGGCGACGACCTGCTGCTTCTGCGCGGTGCGCATCCAGGCCGTGATGCGCGGTGGCGTGCGGCCTTCCTCCGGCTCGTACAGGCCGTGCAGCTCGCCGTAACCGTCGGCGGGACGCCTGGCGAGGATGCGGACCCGGACTCCCGGCACGCGATAGCCCGCGGTCAGCGCATCGATCAGGCCCTGGCACTCGCGCTGGACCGCCGCGCGGTCGTCTGCGGAGAGCGCCGACTCGACGCCGAGCACCGTCCCGCCCAGCTCGAGCCCCGGCGGGATTCCGAGCGTGACGATGCCGTCGCTCTGGCGATAGGTTTTCTTGCGCGCGGCGGACAGTCGCTCGTAGTAGGCGAACCGCATAGTTGCGTCGTGAGGGTTTCCGCACTCTACCGCGATCCGCCGACCGCGCAACCGCGTGCTTTCGCCGCGACGGAAGCGACGCTACACTGCCGGCGGAGGTGCTCCGTCTTGCTGATACTCAAACCCCACCGGCGCGACCTGGGCGGCTTCACCGTGCAGCGGCTGCTGCCGGCGTCGCCGACCAAGATGGTCGGCCCGTTCATCTTCTTCGATCATTTCGGTCCGGTGGCGCTCGCGCCGGGCGGGGGCGTGGATGTAAGGCCGCATCCGCATATCGGGCTCGCGACGGTGACGTACTTGTTTGAAGGCGCCATGATCCACCGCGACAGTCTCGGCACCGTCCAGCGCATCGAGCCCGGCGCGGTCAACTGGATGACCGCCGGCAGCGGCATCGTGCACTCCGAGCGCACGCCACCCGAGGCACGCGAGCGCGGGCATCGCCTGCACGGGATCCAAACCTGGGTTGCGCTGCCGAAGGATCGGGAGTTGGTTGAGCCGTCGTTCAGCCATCAGCCCAAGGTGTCGTTGCCGGAAATCGCGCGCCCCGGCGTTTCGATGCGGCTTCTCGCGGGGACCGCGTTCAGCGGGCGCGCACCGACGCCGATCTTCTCACCCATGGTCTACGCCGCGGTCGAGATGCAGCCCGGTGCGGCGCTCGATCTGCCGCCCGAGCACGAGCAGCGCGGTGTCTACGCGGTCATGGGCGAGATTAGCGTCGCGGGCGAGGTCCTGCCGGCGCAACATCTTGCCGTGCTGCCAACGGGCCTCACGATACGGGTCGAGACGCTGCCGGGCGCGCGGTTCATGCTGCTCGGCGGCGCGGCGATGGACGGCGATCGGCTGATCTGGTGGAACTTCGTCGCCAGCTCGCGCGCGGTGATCGACGACGCGAGCGCACGCTGGCGAGACCGGAGGTTTCCCCCGGTGCCGGGAGAAACCGAGTTCATTCCGCTGCCGGAAACCTAACAGCGACATAACAGCGCGATGACCGCGCGCGATCGGCGCCGGATCAGACTACGCTCTGCCCGGCCTTCTGCGGCCGCGGCGACACCGGCGCTCTCGCGGGACGTTCGACTTCGCCGCGCAGCCCGGCCGCGGCGCGGAGCGCTTCGGCGCGGTCAGTGTTCTCCCAGGTGAATTCCGGCTCGTCGCGGCCGAAGTGACCGTACGCCGCGGTCTTGAGATAGATCGGGCGCAGCAGGTCGAGCATCTGGATGATGCCCTTCGGACGCAGGTCGAAGTGGGCGTTGACCAACGCCGCGATGTCCTCGTCGGCGATCTTGCCGGTGCCCTCGGTGTAGACGGTCACGTTGATCGGCTGCGCGACGCCGATCGCGTATGAAAGCTGCACCTGGCATTGCCGGGCGATGCCCGCGGCGACGATGTTCTTGGCGACATAGCGCGCCGCGTACGCCGCGGAGCGGTCGACCTTCGACGGATCCTTGCCCGAGAACGCTCCGCCGCCGTGCGGCGCCGCGCCACCGTAGGTGTCGACAATGATCTTGCGCCCGGTTAGCCCCGCGTCGCCGTGCGGCCCGCCGATCTCGAACCGCCCGGTGGGGTTCACGAGGTAGCGCGTCTCGACGAGCATCGCCTTGGGCAACACCGGCTTGATGATCTCCTCGATCACGGCCTCCGCGAGCTCCTGCTGCTTGTGATTCATGCTCGGATGATGCTGCGTCGAGAGGACGACCGTCTCGATGCTGTGCGGCCTGCCGCCGACGTAGCGAACCGTGAGCTGCGACTTGGCGTCGGGGCGCAGCCACGGCAACCGGCCGTCGCGGCGCACCTCGCTTTGCCGTTGCACGAGCCGGTGCGCGTAATAGATCGGGAACGGCATCAGCGACGGCGTCTCGTCGCAGGCGTAGCCGAACATCAGGCCCTGATCGCCGGCGCCCTGGTTCATGTACTCCTCGGAGCCGCGGTCGACGCCGCGGGCGATGTCCGGCGACTGCCTGCCGTAGCAGACCAAGACCGCGCAGCCCTCGGCATCGAAGCGAAGCTCGGGATCGGTGTAGCCGATGCGGTGGATCGTATCGCGCGCGATCCGCCCGTAATCGTGCTTGTGATCGGTCGTGATCTCGCCGGTCATCACGACCAGGCCCGTCGACACGAGCGTCTCGGCGGCCACCCGGCCGTGCGGGTCCTGCGCTAGAATCGCGTCGAGGACCGCGTCGGAAATCTGATCGGCAACCTTGTCCGGATGGCCTTCCGAAACCGATTCCGACGTGAACAGAAAATCGCTCATTAACGCTCCGTGCGAAAGCCGCGCGTCGTGGTTCCCCGTGCCGCGCAAAGTTGGCCATTCTATCAAATCAAACGCGTGGGAGTCGTCCCACGGCGTGGGTCGTGCCGGGGCGGGTCCTCGCTCGGCGGCGCGGCGCGCATGATCGTCGCGCCCACCGCCGAAAACGTCGACCGCGCGGCGAGGCTGCTGCGCGACGGCGAGCTCGTTTCGTTTCCCACCGAAACCGTCTACGGCCTGGGCGCCGACGCGCGCAATGTCGACGCGGTGCGGCGGATCTTCGCGGCGAAGCAGCGTCCGGCAGAGCGCCCGGTGATCGTCCATATCGCCGACGCCTCTGCGCTGCCGCGCTGGGCACGATCGGTGCCGGCCGGCGCGCACGCGCTCGCAGCCGCGTTCTGGCCCGGCCCGCTGACGCTGATCCTGCCGCGCGCCGCCGACGTCAGCGACACCGTCACTGGCGGCGAGGACAGCGTCGGCTTGCGCGTTCCGAGCCACCCCGTCGCGCAGGCGCTGCTTCGGAGATTCGTCGTGTTGGGCGGCGACGGCATCGCCGCGCCGTCGGCCAATCGCTTCGGGCGCGTCAGCGCGACGACCGCGCAGCATGTCGCCGAGGACTTCGGCGAACAGATCGCGTTGATCCTGGACGGCGGCCCGTGCCGCCACGGCATCGAGTCGACAATTGTCGCGTTCACGCAAGGCGAACCGGCGTTGCTGCGCCTCGGCGCGATTCCGATCGCGAAGATCGCTGCGGTATTGGGCAGCGCCCCACGGCTTGCTAGCGCGGACGCGCCGCGTGCTCCGGGCACGCTCGCATCGCATTACGCGCCGCACACGCCGGCGAGGCTCGTGGCTCCCGGCGAGCTTGTCGCCGCGCTCGGCCGGCTCGGCGGCCCGGGCGCGCACATCGCGGTGCTCGCGCATTCGGTCGCGCAACCGCCGGCGTTCGAAGGCACATGGTTCGATGCGCCGGCGCACGACGCCGCGTACGCGCAGGAACTCTACGCCAACCTGCGCGCGCTCGACGCGCTCGCCGCCGACGAGATCTGGATCGAGGCGCCGCCCGACGGTCCGGAATGGAGCGCGGTGCGCGATCGTCTGCGCCGCGCGACCCATCGAGGCTAGCCACGGCGCTCCACTCATGACCGTTAACGCACCCGTCGTCGTCATCGCGCCCGATTCGTTCAAGGGCTCGGTGTCCGCGGGCGATGCTGCAGCGGCGATCGCCGCCGGCGTTCGCCGTGTCTGGCCCGAGGCCGAACTGCGATTGCGCCCGATGGCCGACGGCGGCGAAGGTACGCTCGATGCCGTGCTCACCGCCGGTGGGGAGCGCCGGACCGCGCGGGTCAGCGGCGCGGCCGGCGGTCCAGTCGACGCGTCTTATGGTTTGATCGGCAAGGACACCGTGGTCATCGAAAGCGCGCAAGTCGTCGGACTCACCGACGCCGAAGCGACGGCACATCCGGTCGAGGCGCGAAGCACGCGGGGCCTGGGCGAGCTGATCCGGATGCTCCTCGACGCCGGAGTGAAGAGCTTTCTGGCCGGGCTTGGAGGAAGCAGCACCAATGACGGCGGCGCGGGATTGCTCGCCGCGCTCGGGTTGAAGCTTCAGGACGCGAGCGGACGAGCCGTCGAACCGACGCCGGCGGGCCTCGCGGCCCTCTCCCATGTCGACGCGAGTGCGCTCGATTCGCGGCTCGCGGGCGCGCGCATCACCATCCTGTCCGACGTCGACAACCCGCTTTGCGGGGAGCGCGGCGCAACCGCAATTTTCGGCCCGCAAAAAGGCGTGGGCCCGGAGTCGATCGCGGCGTTCGACGCGCGGCTCGCGCGCTTTGCGACGCTGGCGGAAGCCGCGGTCGGCCGCCGCGCGAAGGAACGGCCGGGGGCAGGCGCTGCCGGCGGTCTCGGCTTCGCTCTGCTGCTACTTGGCGGCGAGCTTCGCTCCGGCGCGGAGGTCGTCGCCGATTTGCAGGGGCTCGACGCAGCACTCGATGGCGCCGACTGGCTTATCACCGGCGAGGGTCGCAGCGATCGGCAGACGCTGCTCGGGAAGACCCCGCTCATCGCGGCGCGGCATGCCGCAGCGAGAGGCGTGCCGGCAACGCTCATCTCCGGCGGCATCGATCGCGGCGCATTGCCGGAACTCTCCCGCTACTTCGCCGGCTGCCTTTCGATCGCCTTTGGTCCGACGACGCTCGATGCGTGCGTCGCCGACGCGGCGGGACTCATCGCCGATCTCGCCGAGCAGCTCGCGCGATTGTTCGAGGCCGCGCGTAAGGGTTAGGAGCCTGTCGGGCTTACTGTCGCGTATGAGAGCAAGCCCGACAGGCTCCTAGTCCCCGGCGACCGCCGGTTCCGCGTTGTATCCCTGCGTTTTCGCGACCGAGCCTCCCACGGCGACGTGCACCGCGCAGTATTTGAACTCGGGGATCTTGCCGAAGGGGTCGAGCACCGGGTTGGTCAGCAGATTCGCCGCGGCTTCGTAGAAGCAGAACGGGATGAAGACCGCGCCGCGCGGCGTGCCGTCGTCGGCGCGCGCGGCGAGCGTGATGCTGCCCCGGCGTGAGCTTACGCTGATCGTTCCGCCGGCAGTCACCCCGAGCGAGCGCAGATCCTCGGGATGCAGCGACGCGACCGGCCCCGGCTCGATCGTGTCCAGCACTTCGGTGCGCCGCGTCATGCTGCCCGTGTGCCAGTGCTCGAGCTGCCGCCCGGTGATCAGCACGAACGGATACGCAGCGTCGGGCCGCTCGGCCGCCGGGATGATGCTCGCGGCAACGAAGCGGCCCTTGCCCGTAGCCGTCGGAAACTGCTCGGTAAACACGACGCGCTGTCCCGGATCGTCGTCGCCGGCGCACGGATAAGTCACCGCGTGGTCGCGCTCCAGCCGCTCCCAGCTGATGCCGGCGATCGACGGCATCGCCTGCCGCATTTCCGCGAAGACCTCGCGCGGGTGCGCATAGGTCCAGTCCAGGCCCAGTCGCTTCGCCATCTCGATGATGATCCACAGATCCTGGCGCGCGTCGCCGGGCGGGTCGAGCGCCTGTCGCCCGAGTTGCACCGAGCGATCGGTGTTGGTGAAGGTTCCCGTCTTCTCGGGGAACGCTGACGCCGGCAGGATCACGTCGGCGAGATAACCGGTTTCGGTGAGGAAAATGTCCTGCACGACGAGCATCTCGAGCTCGGCGAGCGCCTCGCGCGCGTGCCGCACGTCGGGGTCGGACATCGCAGGGTTCTCGCCCATGACGTACATGCCGCGAATCTGACCGGCGTGCACCGCATTCATGATCTCAACGACAGTCAGCCCGGGGTTGGGATCGAGCGTCTTTTGCCACAGCGCCTCGAACTTGCTCCTGGCATCCGCGGTATCCACCCGCCGGTAGTCCGGGTACATCATCGGGATGAGGCCGACGTCGCTCGCGCCCTGGACGTTGTTCTGGCCGCGCAGCGGATGCAGCCCGGTGCCCGGCCGCCCGATCTGGCCGGTCATCAAAGTGAGCGCGATGAGGCAGCGCGCGTTGTCGGTGCCGGTCGTGTGCTGCGAGATGCCCATGCCCCAGAAGGTGATGGCGCGC
>JBGPYP010000324.1:0-3007 GCA_041493285.1 Casimicrobiaceae bacterium | reverse complement strand
CGACGCGATGAGGAGAAGTCGCGCGCCAAGGAGCGGATCTTCTCGTTCCGCTCGGCACAGCACCGCTGGGACCCGAAGACGCAGCGTCCAGAGCTGTGGAAACTCTACAACGCGCGCAAGCACAAGGGCGAGAGCATGCGGGTGTTTCCGCTCTCCAACTGGACCGAGCTCGACGTCTGGCAGTACATCCATCTCGAGAACATTCCGATCGTCCCGCTCTACTTCGCCCGCGAACGCTCGGTGGTCGAGCGCGACGGGACGCTGATCATGGTCGACGACGAGCGGCTCCCGTTGCTTAAGGGCGAGACGCCGGCGTTGCGTAAGGTGCGTTTCCGCACCCTCGGTTGCTACCCGCTCACCGGCGCGATCGAGTCCAACGCCGACACGCTGCCGGCGATCATCGAGGAGATGCTGGTCACCAGAATGTCCGAGCGCCAGGGCCGCGTGATCGACTACGATGCCTCCGCCTCGATGGAGAAGAAGAAGCAGGAGGGTTACTTCTAATGCAACCCGCCGCCGAACCTGCCCCTACGACCGTCGGCGTCGAGGGCTATTTGGATGCGCAGGAGCGGAAGAGCCTGCTGCGGTTCATCACCTGCGGCAGCGTCGACGACGGCAAGAGTACGCTGATCGGGCGCCTGCTCTACGAGTCGAAGCTGTTGTTCGAGGACCAGCTCGCCGCGCTGCACGCGGACTCGAAGCGGGTGGGCACGCAGGGCGACGGGTTGGATTTCGCGTTGCTGCTCGACGGCCTCGCCGCCGAGCGCGAGCAGGGCATCACCATCGACGTCGCTTACCGCTTCTTCGCGACCGACACCCGCAAGTTCATCGTGGCCGACACGCCGGGCCACGAGCAATACACGCGCAACATGGTGACCGGCGCGTCGACCGCCGACGCCGCGGTGCTGATCGTCGACGCCCGCAAGGGCGTGCTCGTTCAGACGCGCCGGCATAGCTACCTCGTGTCGCTGCTCGGGATCCGCCACATCGCGGTGGCGGTCAACAAGATGGACCTGGTCGGCTACGCGGAAGGACCGTTTCGCGCGATCGTCGACGAATACGCCGCTTTCGCGGCCCGGATCGGGCTTGAGGACGTGACCTTCATCCCCGTGTCCGCGCTCAAGGGCGACAACGTCGTTGCGCCGAGCGCGAACCTGGCCTGGCACCGCGGACCGACGCTCATGAGCTACCTCGAGGCCGTCGCAGTCGACGAAGAGCGGTTGCAGAAGGCGCCGTTCCGCCTGCCTGTGCAGTGGGTCAACCGGCCGCATCACGACTTTCGCGGCTTCGCCGGTACGATCGCGGGCGGCGTCATCGAGGCGGGGGCGCGCGTTCGCGTGCAGCCGTCGGGTCGCGAGAGCACGGTCGCGCGCATCGTCACCGCGGACGGCGACCTCGAGCGCGCCGTGGCGGGCCAGTCGATCACGCTGACGCTTGCCGACGAGATCGACATCTCGCGCGGCGACGTGATCTCCAGGGCCGACGCGCCTGCCGAGGTCGCCGATCAGTTCGAAGCCACGGTCGTCTGGATGGCCGACGAGCCGATGCTGCCCGGCCGGCCGTATCTCCTCAAGATCGGCGCGCGCACGGTCAACGCGCAGATCGGCGAGCTCAAGTACAAGGTGAACGTCAACTCGCTCGAGCACGTGGCGGCCAGGACGCTGGCGCTCAACGAGATCGGCGTGTGCAATCTCTCGCTCGACCATGCGGTCGCCTTCGACGCGTACAAGGACAATCGCGACACCGGCGGCTTCATCCTGATCGACCGGGTGAGTAACAATACGGTCGGTGCCGGGATGCTCGACTACGCGCTGCGCCGGGCGCACAACATCCACATCCAGGCGCTCGACGTCAACAAGGTCGCGCGCGCGCAGATGAAAGGCCAGAAATCCTGCGTGCTCTGGCTCACGGGCCTCTCCGGCGCGGGCAAGTCGACGATCGCCAACGTGGTCGAAAAGAAGCTCCACGCACTCGGGCGGCATACGTATCTGCTCGATGGCGACAACGTGCGGCATGGGCTCAACAAGGACCTGGGTTTCACCGATGTCGACCGGGTCGAGAACATCCGCCGCATCGCGGAGGTCGCGAAGCTCATGGTCGACGCCGGCCTGATCGTGATCACGGCGTTCATCTCGCCGTTCCGCGCCGAGCGGCGCATGGCGCGCGAGCTGATGCAGGAAGGCGAGTTCATCGAGATCTTCGTCGACACGCCGCTCGCGGTGGCCGAACAGCGCGACTCGAAGGGCTTGTACAAGAAGGCGCGGCGGGGCGAGCTCAAGCACTTCACCGGCATCGACTCGCCGTATGAAGTACCGGAGCACGCCGAGATTCGGGTCGAGACGACGCAGCTCGCGCCGGACGCGGCCGCCGACCTCATCGTGCAGGAGCTCTCGCGGCGGCGTGTGATCCGGACGGCAGGCTAGACGGATTTTCCACCGTGCGGCGCCAGCCCGAACGCCATGCGGAGATTCGCGAAGCGGTGCGCGCGCTCTGCGCGGGCTTTCCCGACGCCTACTTTCGCGAGATCGACGAAGCGCGCGGCTATCCCGAGGCGTTCGTCGACGCGCTCACCAAGGCGGGCTGGCTCGCCGCGCTGATCCCGCAGGAATACGGCGGGTCGGGGCTGGGGCTCTCCGAAGCCTCGGTGATCATGGAAGAGATCAACCGTTCGGGCGGCAACGCGGGCGCCTGCCACGGCCAGATGTACAACATGGGCACGCTGCTCCGTCACGGCTCGGAGGCGCAGAAACGGAAATACCTGCCGGCCATCGCTGCCGGCGAGCTGCGACTGCAATCGATGGCCGTCACCGAGCCCACCACCGGCACCGATACCACGCAGCTCAAGACGACCGCGGTCCGGAGAAGCGATCGTTACGTCGTCAACGGCCAGAAGGTGTGGATCTCGCGCGTGCAGCACTCCGATCTGATGTTGCTTCTCGCCCGCACAACCCCTCGGGCCGAAGTGCGGCGCAAATCGGACGGTCTCTCCGTTTTCCTCGTCGACCTG
>JBGPYP010000383.1:0-2422 GCA_041493285.1 Casimicrobiaceae bacterium | reverse complement strand
TCGTATGCGGTACAGCCGGTCGACATCGACAAGGCGATCGCGCTCTTCGCGCACGGCAAGGTCGACGTCGAGCCGTGGGTGCGGCCGTTCGATCTCGACGAGGGGCCGCGCGTGTTCCGCGAGCTGCTGACGGCGCCCCCGCGCGAGTACGCGGAGGCGCTGCTGCTGCCGTGAGTGGCGTGTGCTTAGCCGAGGATGTCGTCGACGCGGATCGTGACGTCGGGAAACGCTTGCGGGCTCAGTGTGTCTCCGCGCTGCGCGCGTCGGGTGCCACGATACTGAGGCCCCGCGGGCTCTCGGCAGATCTCGATCGCTTGGCCTTTGAGATCGACGATCCAGAATTCGGCGATTGCTGCGCGCGCGTAGAGGCTTCGCTTGACACCTCGATCATAATCGAGCGACGACTCGGACACCTCGATAATCAGCAGCATATCGTTGGGGCCGGGATGCGCACTGCCGTAGAAATCAGGTCGCGGCGCCAGGAGCGCGACATCTGGCTGTGGCTCGGAGTCGGGTGGGACCCTCGCCGGGTTCTGTGCCCAGACGATTGCCCGATCGCCGACAGCTCGCACGAGCAGGCGCGTGAGACGCGCCACGCACGATGCATGACGCGGGCCGATCGGGGTCATCTGGACGACCTCTCCGTCGATGAGCTCGACGCGGTCGTCCTCCGTGAAGATGCCGGCCTCACCCATGCGGTGGTATTCGTCGAGAGTGAACCGGCGGCGAAGAACTTCCGTAGCCATGACCAACCTCCGCTGCAATTGTAGCGTGTCGGGTGCAAAGTTTCTTCGACTCGGTATGCGGTCACAAGCGAATCTCACGGCGGTTTGATGGTGCGGTCAATGTCCAGAAAGAGAGACACATGGCGTATCAAGCGTTCGACTTGACCGGTAAGGTCGCGCTCCTCACCGGTGGGAACAGCGGGATCGGTCTCGGCATGGCGGAAGCGCTCGCCGCCGCGGGCGCCGGCGTGTGCATCTGGGGCACGAACGAGGAGAAGAACACCGCGGCGCGCGACACGCTCGTCAAGCACGGCGGCAAAGTACTGGCGCTTCGCTGCGATGTCTCCGATGAAGCCGTCGTCGAGCGCGCATTCGCCGACACGCTCGCCGCGTTCGGCCGCGTGGACGCGTGCTTCGCCAACGCCGGCGTCGCCGGTCGCCGCGGTGTCGCGAGCTTCATGGAGATGACGGCCGATGAATGGCGGCGCGTGTTGAGCGTCAACCTGGACGGCGCATTCTTCACGCTGCGTGCCGCCGCCCGTCACATGACGGCGCGCGACGGCGGCGGCTCGCTCGTCGTGATGGCGAGTCTGGCCGCCATTTCAGGTCAAGCGCGCGGCGAGCACTACGCGGCGAGCAAGGGCGGCGTCGTCTCGATGATGAAGGCGCTCGCCGTCGAGCTGGCGCGGTACGGTGTGCGGGCGAACGCCATCCTGCCCGGCTGGATCGACACGCCGATGACCGAGAAGACGCTCCGCTGGGACAAGTTCGTCGAGAAGGTGTTGCCGCGCGTGCCGGCGCATCGCTGGGGTGTGCCCGCAGATTTCGGCGGCATCGCGGTTTATCTCGCGAGCGACGCCAGCGCCTATCACAGCGGCGATACGTTCATCATCGACGGCGGCTACGCGGTTTTTTGAACTGGGGGCCCCGAAAAAGCCACCCAGACCCCCGACGCTCGGAGCGCTCCGGGGAACCCGAAGCGCTCCTCGACCGTGCACGGTGTAGCTGGCGCGGGAGGAGGCGACCATGGCGACGACAAGACGTAAGGGACCCGGCGCAGCGTGGAAGCAGACCGCGATCCGGCGCATGGACCGCACGCGTACCGCGACGCTCAGCTTCCTGAAGCGCCTGCCTGAAGAAGCGATCGTCCACCCGCGGACTCAGGGCGACTGGTCGATCAAGGACATCCTCGCGCACATCGCGGCGTGGGAAGAAGAAGGCGCGAAACGGTTGGCGCTGATCCGACGCGGTCGAGCGGAACGTGTGCACTTCTACGACGACATGAGCGAAGCGGATCGCTTCAATACGCGTGTCGTCGCTGCCGCGGCTCGCGTGTCGCCGCGCGCGATGCTCGGCCGGCTGGAACGTGCGCGCCGTCATCTCGTGCAGGAGCTGCGCAAGCTGCCGCCGAGCGCGCTCCGTGATCCCTCGCATCGCTACCCGGTGGCCGGCTGGCTCCCCGAGTTCGCGTGGACGCACGAGCGGGGACATCTCGCGGACATCAAGGCGTGGTGGGCGACTCAGAAGCCGCCGAAGCGCGGAGGCATGTGAGGATCGAGGAGTGCCACGGCTTCGCCGGGGCGCTCCGAGGGTGTGGGGGCGTGGGGGCCTTCGAGGCCCCTACCTTCAGGGTCGCGTGGGAACCGGTTGCTTGATGTACGCGATCGTGCAGTCGGCCCCGTGATAGCGTTCGGCAC
>JBGPYP010000321.1:0-3077 GCA_041493285.1 Casimicrobiaceae bacterium | reverse complement strand
ATCTGCGTTGTTGCACGGCTTGCGAATAGGATGAACTATTCGCTGCGCCCGCAGTTGGCAACTGAGGCCTAGCATCTGAAGCCATTGCAGAAACGCGGCTCATGTGCGGCCTGCGCAGAGGGTCCCTGACTCCTGCCGGCCCCCGCGCGACCCCGCCGCCGCCGGGGATTATTCACGTTGACAGTCGCCGAGCGCGCAGCCTAGTATCGACCGCGCGCCGCCGCTCTGGCGGGTAATTACGCAGCGTCCCACGATGAAAACAACTTGGCTGACCGGGTGCTGTCTCTTTCTCGCGTCCGCCCTTTGCTACGGCGCCGACGCCGGCGTGGTCACGATTCTCGACGGCAGTGTGCGCGTGCTGCGCGGCGTAACCTGGTACAAGCTCGTCGAAGGCGCGCGCGTGCAGGATGGCGACCTGATCGAAGCGTCCGATCACGCGCAGGTCCAGGTCGAGCTCGCGGCGGGTCCGATCGTGAATTTTGTCGGCCCGGCCGCGCTTTTCACCGTTACGCCCGGTTCCCGCGAAGGCAAGCAGCCAGCGCCCGCGGAGCTGTATCTGCCCCACGGCTGGCTCAAGCTCGCGGTGAAGTCGCCAAGCGCGCCGCTGCGCGTCCGGACGGCGTCCGGAGCGCTGGCCACCGCGGACGCGGTCGCGGTCCTGCACGCGGAGAACGATGCCATCGAGGTTTTCCTGGAAACGGGGAACGCGAAGCTGCAGGAGCCGGGCAAGAACGGAGGCGACGGCGCCGCACACGACGTGCGGGGCGGCGATTTCGCGCTGCGCGCAGCCGATCGCTCGTTCGCGACCGCTAGCGCCGCGCCGCAGAAGTTCGTTGCGGCGCTGCCGCGGCATTTCAGGGATCCGTTGCCCAACCGGGCGGCGCAGTATCAGGTCGTCCGCGTGCAGCTCGCCGCCGACCGGCCGATCAGCTACGCGGAGGCGGAGCCGTGGCTCACCGGTCCGTACCGGCGTGCGTTCGTCAAGCGGTTGCAGCCGCGGCTCGCCGACGCCGACTTTCGCGCGCCGGTCATGGCCAAGCTCCAGGCATACCCGGAGTGGCAAGCCATGCTCGTGCCGCCGGAGACCGCGGGCAAGGACAAGGTCGAGCCGCCCAAGGCGCCCAAGGCGCCCGAGAAGGCCGATTCGACGTGGAAATGGCCGTTCGGCGATAGCAAGAAATGAGCAAGAAGTGAACGGGGAGACGGGCCTGTCAATCCCCAAGGGGACCTCATGAAGCTGATGTGGAAATTCAATCTCGTGTTGCTCGCGGTGTTCATCTTCGGCTTCGTCGTCACCGGCTTCATCTCGTACGGCGTACTCCAGGCGAACGCCCGCGAGGAGATCCTCGACAACGCGCGCGTGATGATGGAGTCCGTCCTGTCCTCGCGCAGCTATACGAACACGCAGATCAAGCCGCTGCTCGAAACCCAGCTCAAGTACTCGTTTCTGCCGCAATCGGTTCCCGCGTACGCCGCGACCGAGCAGTTCAACGACTTGCGCAAGAAGTATCCGGACTACAACTACAAGGAAGCGACGCTCAACCCGACCAATCCGCGCGATCGCGCGACCGACTGGGAGGCCGACGTCGTCAACCAGTTTCGCAATGGCCAGGTCAAGGGCGAGTTGATCGGTGAGCGCGAAACGCCTACCGGCCGGGCGCTCTACCTGGCGCGGCCGATCCAGATCACCAACCCCGCGTGCCTCGCCTGCCACACCACCGTCGCCGAGGCGCCGAAGACGATGGTCGAACTCTACGGGCCGGCCAACGGCTTCGGCTGGAAGTTGAACGAGATCATCGGCGCGCAGATCGTTTCGGTACCGAGCGCGCTCCCCATCCAGCGCGCCAACCATACGTTCAAGGTGTTCATGCTGTTGCTGACGCTGGTGCTCGTCCTCACCTTCATCCTGCTCAACGTGATGCTGCACACGATCGTGATCCAGCGGATCAAGCAGCTGTCCAAGCTTGCCGACGAAGTGAGCCTCGGCCATCTCGAGACCGCCGAGTTCAAGACCAAGAGCAAGGACGAGATCGGCGTGCTGACCGAGGCGCTGGCGCGGATGAACAAGAGTCTGGTTCAAGCGATAAAAATGCTCGAGGCGTAGCCGCGAAGCTGGCGCACCGCGATGGCTGATCCGGAAAAAATCGGCAAGTACGTGGTCCAGAGCGTGCTCGGCAAGGGCGCGATGGGGGTCGTGTACAAGGCGTTCGATCCGGGCATCGAGCGCGTGGTGGCGATCAAGACCGTGCGCAAGGACCTGGTCGATCCCGACCTCGCCGTGCAGGTGATGGCGCGCTTCCAGAACGAAGCGAAGGCGGCGGGCCGGCTGCTGCATCCGAACATCGTCAGCGTGTACGAATACGGCGAGGACGAAGTCAATGCGTTCATCGCGATGGAGTACGTCGAGGGCACCGGCCTGCGCGAGTACCTCAATCGCAAGGCGACTTTCGACATCGGCCAGATCGTCGCCATCGTCTCGCAGTTGCTGCTGGCGCTGGACTTCGCGCACGAGCGCGGCGTCGTGCACCGCGACGTCAAGCCCGCGAACCTGATCCTGACCACCGGCGGCGCGCTCAAGGTCGCCGACTTCGGCATCGCGCGCATCGACACGTCGAATCTTACCAACGCCGGCATGGTCATGGGCACCCCGTCGTACATGTCGCCCGAGCAGTGCCAGGGCAAGGAGATCGATCGCCGTTCCGACCTGTTCAGCGCGGGCGTGGTTCTCTATGAGCTGTTGACGGGCGAGAAACCGTTCGCCGGTTCGATCGAGGCGATCGCGTTCAAGATTTGCTACGAGGACGCACGGCCGCCCTCCGAGATCTCCAAGCTAGAGATCTCGCCGGCGCTCGACGCGATCGTGGCGACCGCGCTTGCCAAGGACCCTGCGGCGCGCTTCCAGAACGCCAAGGCCTTCAATCGGGCGCTGCGCCTCGCGCTCGATCCCGAGATCAACATCAAGCGCGAGACGCAGGACGCTACCGAGATCAACCTCGCCGCGGTAACGCTGCAGGCACATGCGGCGCCGGTCTGGGACGACACCACGCTGCACACGATCGAGCGTCAGCTCGCCAACT
>JBGPYP010000103.1:0-8450 GCA_041493285.1 Casimicrobiaceae bacterium | reverse complement strand
TTTCCGCGGGCGGCGCGACACGCTACGGCGTGCACAGCGGCAGCGAGAGCGCCTGCAACACGTCGCCGGTTCGTGCGTCCTCGGCGAACGCCACGACCGCCAGCGGTCCGGTTTCGGCAGGCAGCGTAAAGCTGATCCGCTCGTGCAGTTCTCCGTTGGCGTCGGGCTTGAATCCGGCGCGCCACTGGCGCACGACATGATCGTGCGAGAGGCGTTTGCCCGCGTTCTCTCCGGCGGCGACGTCGCTCACCAGCGCGTTCTGGGCCAATGCGACGTGGACCCGCGCATTCGCGCGATCGCGCGGCTCGGGTACCCGAACGCTGACGTCGACGTCGGCGGCCCGCGTCCCGCGAGCCCGCGCCGCAATCTCGATCCCGGCTCGCGACGGCCGCCCGTTGGCAGCGGTGATTGCCGCTTCGGGTTGCGTGGGCGATCGCCACTGCGGAAAGTCGCGGCCCTGAACGACGACCTGCGGCGTGTACGCGAAACCGGTGTGCTGTCGCCGCACCTCCTCGTGTTGCCGCGCGGTGAACGTCGGACTGCCGAAGCGATCGCGCCACCCCAGCCGATCCCAATAGTCGACGTGGAAGGCGAGCGCGACCGCGTGCGAGTCTGCCGGGCGGAGCGCCAGTTGGGAGAGCCACCGATCGGCGGGCGGGCAGCTGTCGCAGCCCTCGGAGGTGTACAGCTCGATGAGCGCGATCGTGTAGTCGGGGCTGGTGGCGCGACACTCCGCGTGGCCGGCCGACGGTACGATCAGCGTGACCACTATGGCCGCGGCGACTGCCAGCATCGCTTTCCATGTCGCGTGCATCGTCGTCTCCCGTATCGGTACGTTAACCACCGTTGGTCGTTCGAACCCGCGCGACCCTTACCGAGTCGCGCCGACGCATTGTGCTAGGATGGGCATGCCGCCGCCGGAGGGACAATGAGGTCCAATCGCCGGTCGGGCCCGGCCGGTTTCAGGCACGCACACGAGATCATTGTCACTGGAGGGCTGCACATGGGAATCTTCGGCATTATCGGAACGATCATCGTCGGCTTCATCGTCGGTCTGCTGGCGCGGTTTTTCTACCCCGGCGCAGTGCCGCTTGGGTTCTGGCTCACGGTCGGGCTCGGCATCGGCGGCTCGATCCTCGGCGGGCTGATCAGCAGCCTGATCTGGAAAACGCCCGACGGCAAGTTCCATCCGGCCGGCTGGTTCGTGTCAATCATCGGCGCCCTGATCATCCTCTGGGGCTACATCAACTTCGTGAAGTAGTGCGCGACGTCGGGGCGCAGCCCGACCGCGCCGCGCCGCCGGCGGTGCCGAATTATCCGCCCGAATTTCGGCGACGCGGCGCGCACGCCGCGCCTATAATTTCTCGCATGTTGAACCTTCCTTCGTCCGATGTAATGTACCGCGCCGTGGTCGATCACGACCCCGCCTTCGAGGGCATCTTCTTCGTCGGTGTGGCGACGACCGGGATTTTCTGTCGCCCGACGTGCCGGGTGCGCACCCCGAAGCGGGAGAATGTGGAATTCTTCGCTTCGCAAAGCGCTGCGCTCCACGCGGGATATCGTCCGTGCCGCCGTTGCCGGCCGCTCGACCGCGGACACAGTGCACCGCCGCTGGTCGAGCGGCTTCTCGCCGCGGTCGAGGCAGAGCCCACCAGCCGTTGGCGCGACGCGGATCTCGCGAGTCGCGGCATCGACCCGTCGACCGCGCGACGCACGTTCAAACGCTATTGTGGCATGACCTTTCACGCCTATCACCGCGCGCGTCGCATGGGCCTGGCCCTGGCCGGCGTGCGCCAGGGGAAATCCATGCTCGACCTGCAACTCGATCACGGCTTCGAATCCGGCAGCGGCTTTCGCACTGCCTTCAACCGCCTCGTCGGCGCGGCGCCCAGCCGCGCGTCCGGCGTCGACTGCCTCTACGCGCAATGGTTCGAGACGCCGCTGGGGGCGATGCTTGCGCTTGCCGACGGCGACGGCCTCGCACTGCTCGAGTTCGTGGACCGCCGCGGCCTGGAGCGCGAGCTCGATCTCCTGCAGCGCCGGCTCAAACGCCGCATCCTGCCGGGAGCGCATCGCTATCTCGCGCAGATCGGCGACGAGCTGGCGGCGTACTTCGCCGGCCGCAGCCTGACCTTCGCCACGCCGGTGTCGCTCGCCGGCTCGCCGTTCCAGCGCGCGGTGTGGAATGCCTTGCAGGCCATACCGCCCGGCGCGACGCGCTCGTATGCGGAGATCGCCGCGGCGATCGGACGGCCGTCTGCAGTGCGCGCCGTCGGCCGCGCCAACGGCGACAATCGCCTCTGCCTCATCGTGCCCTGCCATCGCGTCATCGGCGCCGACGGCACGCTGACCGGCTACGGCGGCGGGCTGTGGCGCAAGCAATGGCTGCTCGAGCACGAGCGCACGCACACCGGCGGGCGCGGACAGCTCGCGCTCGAGGTCGCGCCGCGCGCACGCGAAACAGCCGTAGCGACCTGATTCGATGCACTCCCGCGACGTGGTCCGGCTGCTGCTGCTGGCCGGGCTCTGGGGCGGTTCGTTCGCCTTCATGCGGGTCGCCGCGCCGGCGCTGGGCGCCCTCTGGCTCGCCTTCGCGCGCGTGGCACTCGCCTTCGCCGCATTGTTCGTGCTGGCGCTCGCGCGCCGCGCCGTTCCTCCATTCCTCGCGCACTGGCGCGGCTACGCGGTGATCGGGGTGGTGAACTCGGCGCTTCCCTTCGCGCTCTTCTGCTTCGCGGAGCAATACATCAGCGCCTCGATCGCAGCAATCCTCAACGCGACGAGCCCGTTTTTCGCTGCGATCGTCGCCGCGCTGTGGTTGAAGGATGCGCTGACGCTGCGCAAGCTCGCGGGTATGGCGCTCGGCCTTGCCGGCGTCGCGCTCCTCGTCGGCTGGCAATCCGAGCCGCTGAGCGGCACGCCGCTACTGGCGACACTCGCCTGCCTAGCGGCTGCGCTGTGCTACGGAGTGGCGAGCGTGTATGCCAAACGGTACATGGGTGGCGTTCCGAGCGCGGCGGTGGCGCTGTACAGCCAGCTCACCGCCGCGATCGTGCTTGCTCCCACGCTGTTGTTCGTGCCGCCGCCGGGCCCGCCGACGCCGCTCGTCACCGCCAACGTGCTCGCGTTGGCGCTCGCCTCGACTGCGTTGGCGTATCTGCTCTACTTCCGGCTGATCGCGACGATCGGCCCGGCGCGCGCGCTGACGGTCACGTTTCTGATCCCGCTCTTCGGCGTGTTGTGGGGCTACCTTTTCCTCGGCGAGCCGCTCACTGCGAACACGCTCGTCGGTTGCGCGCTGATCCTCGGCGGCACCTGGATCGCCGCCCGCGGCGGGCCGATAACGCCGCGTCGCCACGATCAGGGATCCGCGTAGACGGTCACGGTCGTCGACGCGGTGCCGCCGCGGCCGTCGCTGATCGTGTATTGAAAGCCGTCCATGCCGATGAAGTTCTGGTTCGCGGTGTAGATTAGCGTGTTGTTCGGACCGCGCGTCACGGTGCCGTAGACGGCCGAGGTGAACGACACGATCGTGAGCGCGTCGCCGTCGGGGTCGCTGTCGTTGGCGAGCACCGGTATCGTGACCGGCGTGTTGAATTTCGCCAGGGCGTAGTCGGGTTGCGCGCTCGGCGGATGGTTGATGCCGGTCACGGTGATCGATACCGTCGCGGTCGACGTCAGGCCTTTCGGGTCCGCGATCGTGTACGTGAAGCTGTCGGTGCCGATGTAGCCCGCGACCGGCGTGTAGGAAATTTTGCCCGCCGCGATCGTCGCCGTGCCATGTGCCGGCGTGCCCACGCCCACGATCGTGAGCGGATCGCCGTCGGGATCGCTGTCGTTGGGCAGCACGTCGAGCGCGTTGCTCGCGGAGTTGCCGGTCACGGTGAAGGCGTCGCTGACGGCGACCGGCGGCCGATTGACGTAGCGCTTCTCGCCCTGCGTCACCGTCGTCGACGTCTGCTGCAGCCGATAGACGTCGACCGCCTGCTTGTGCTGCGCCGGATTGTGGAGCGCGCGCCGCAACCACGACGGCTCGGTGTCGATGTACTCGCGCCGCCATTCGATCGTCGGCGGCGTTGGCAAGGGCGAGGCCACGCTCGGCGCGCTCGGCGTGGGCTCGGGCGGAAGGATCACCTCTTCGCTGCGGGTCTCGTAGGTCACGAATTCGATGTCGACGCGGCGATTCTTCGGGCGGCCCTCGCGCGTATTCGGATAGCGAGGGTCGCGCAGGCCCATGCCTTCGGCGAGCAGGCGCTCCGCGGGCAGCCCGCCGGCGATCAGATACTGGCGGACGGCTTGCGCGCGCCGCTCCGAGAGCTTCTGGTTGTACGCCGCCGTGCCAATGTTGCAAGTGTGTCCGCTGATCCGGATGTTGCCTTCGTAACCGGAGGCTTTGAGCCGCGCGAGCGCGGCGTCGAGCGCGGCCGTCGCGTCGGGCCGCAACGTCGAGCGATCGAAGTCGAAGAACGCATCGGAAGCCATCGACGCGGTCGTCTTGACCAGTCGTTTCTCGACTCGCGGCGCCGGCGGTGCGGACTGCGCCGCCGGGGTGGGCACCGGAGCGGCGCCCGGGGTCTCGACCTTCACCATCCGATATTCGCGCGCCGGCCGGTACGCGGGGCGGCCGAATTCGTAGCGGTACATGACCGTCAGCCGCTCGTCGTTGCGCTCGGGCTCGAGCGCGCCGCGCTTGTGATAGGCCTCCGCGACCAGCGCGACGCTGTGCGGCGTGCCGGCAAAGAACTTCTCGACCGCCAGCGAGACGGTCGATTGTGCCGCCGAGCTGCGACCCCATTCGTAGTCGAAGCCGAGTTGCAGGCGCACGAGCGCCGACTCGTAGAACTGCCCCGCGCGCGCGCCGACGCCGTAGTCGTATGCGCGCTCCGAGAGCTGCGTGCGCGTCGTCGTGAAGATATCCTGCTCGAACGGCCTCCCGTTGTCGCTGCCGGTGATCGTTTCCGTCGTCGTCGCTTCTTCGGTGCTGATCTGCCGCCGTCCAGTCACCGCGGCGGACGCGTAACCGGAGGCAAACCAGCGCTCGGTCTCGAGCCCACCGCCGCCGGTGACCTTGCGATCGTGCCAGCGGTTCTGATCGACCGCGCCAAACAGCTTGCGCACGGCGCCATCTCCGCCTCCTTCGGGTTGCCAGTGGTACGACAACTGCGCGCCCGCAGCCGAACGCTCGGAGAGCCACAACTCGCCGATCCATGCCGAGCGGTCGCTCTCGCCGAAGACCTGGTAGGCCTCGCCGCGCAACTTGTTGCGCGTGTCGTAGCCGATGCCGAGGCGCGTGGTCGCACCGACATAGGAAAGATCGAGGCTCTGCTCCGTGCCGGCCGGCGCGGTGGGCTGCGCCACGGCAGGCAGCGCCAGCAGACAGAGCAGCACGGCGAATGCAACAGGGATTCGATGATGGCGCATGGGCTCTTATCGGTTATTACGCGCGCGTGGCACGAAAGAAAGGGGTCATTTTCGCTCAAGCGGGACAGGCAAGCGAAGCTGTTGACACGCTCACGGCGCCTTGTCACGGCCCCGCGGCCATGCGCGACGCGTCAGACCAGTTCGGCGGCGGGTCCGAGGATCTGCGCCCGCAGCTCGCGATAACGCGGCAACGTCGGCGGATACACGCAGATGTACTTGACCTGCGCCGCCTGCAGGCAGCGCTGCTTGATGATCTCGAGCTTCTGATCCCTGGGGTTCTGCACCTGCTCCGGCTCCTTGGCGTCGACGATCGCGACGATAGTCATGTCGCGGTCGCAGACGACGAAGCCAACGTGCTGGTTGGCGATCTTGCGGAAAGCGCGCAGCCGCTCCATGCCTTGCGGGCCGATCTTGACCTGCAGCACGTCGGCGAGCCGTACGCGGGCGAAGATCTCGTGCCGCGGAAACGCCGCCTTCAGCAGCAGGTAGACGACGTTCTCGGCTTTCGACAGAAAGCGCGGCCGCAGCAGATACAGACCGGGGACCTCGGCGCTCGACAGTAGGCGCGTCGTCTCGCCCTCGGTCCACTGCGCGACCGTGTTTTGCGCGTCCGCCGCGGCTGGGTCGCCTTTCTTCCCGCCGCGGCTGCGCCGCATCAATCCGACTAGCACGAATACGATGAGCGTGCCGATCGCCAATGCGAACAGCATCCCCGAGGTCATGCGAGCGGGCTCCTCTGCATCGTGGTCTGGCGCGCCTGGCGGTCGCTTGTCTTTGGCGTTGTCGGCGCAGCAAGCACTTACCGCCGGCGTGCGCCCAGCCGAATGCCGCCAAGTCTAATGCATTTTGCACGCCCGTGGGGCCGGTGCCCCGGTCGTGCCGCTGGAATGCCGCGCACAGACGGAGGCAGCCGATGTTGCAGGCACAGCGCCGGCTTGCTCGCAGCGGCGATGGTCTGTCGCTTCAACTTGCGGCGGTGGCGGCGCTTGCCTAGAATGGGCGCGGCCCAAAGTGAGAGCGCCGGCTGAAGGGATGCGGCCGGCACCGGTCCATGGCGCGGGTACCGTTGCCGTGCCGCGGGCGTATCCAGCTCTCGCCGCCTCACTGCACCCACGATGAAGACCCGACGCCTTCTCGGTCCATATGCCTGCCTGTGTGTCCGTGTCCGCGTCCTTGCATCGCTTGTCATCGCCGGCGCCGCGCTGGTTCCGACCGCGAACTCCGCCGCCTCTCTGGCGCCGGACGGTGCCGAAGTCACCGCCGGTTACGGCCCGAACGTGGCGATCTACGGCGTCGCCGTGCACTGGGACGCGCTCTGCACCTGTGCCGACCTCAAGACGCGCGGGTTCGATACGCGGCTCGTCGCACAGGCCGCATATTGGCAGGCACGGCAACGTCCGACACCCTACGGCTCGCTATGGGATACGAGCCTCACGCCCGTGCTGCGCTGGTCGGCTCCCGACGTCGCGGGCGTGCGTTGGTTTGTCGAAGGCGGGGTCGGCACCCACGTATTGTCGGCGACACGCATCAATAACGATCGCATCTTCAGTACCGCATTTCAGTTCGGCGAGGCGGCCGGCGCGGGCATTGCCTTTGGCGATCGCCATCGCTACGAGGTCGGCATGTACGTGCAGCACATCTCGAACGCGCGGCTGAAGGAGCCGAACAACGGGCTTACCTACTTTGGTGCGGTGCTGCGGGCGGCGCTGCCCTGAGCCCGCAAATGACAAAGCCCCGCATGACGCGGGGCTTTGCACAACATTGGATCCCGGACGCGCGCCTTACGGCGCTTGTCCGCGTCACATATCCATATCGCCCATGCCGCCCATGCCGCCCATGCCGCCGCCGCCGCCCATCGGCTTCTCGTCCTTCGGCAGCTCGGCGACCATCGCTTCGGTCGTAAGCATCAGGCTCGCGACCGACGACGCATTCTGCAACGCGAACCGTGCCACTTTGGTCGGATCGACGACGCCCATTTGGACGAGGTCTCCGTACTCTCCGGTCTGGGCATTGAAGCCGTAGTTGCCCTTGCCCTCGGCCACCTTGTTGACAACGACCGACGGCTCGTCGCCCGCGTTGGCAACGATCTGCCGCATCGGCTCTTCGAGCGCGCGCAGCACGATCTTGATGCCCGCTTCCTGGTCGGGGTTGTCGCCTTTCAGGTGCTTGAGATTCGCACGCGCGCGCAGATACGCTACGCCCCCGCCGGCGACGATGCCTTCCTCGACGGCGGCGCGGGTCGCGTGCAGCGCGTCCTCGACGCGGGCTTTCTTTTCCTTCATCTCGACTTCCGTCGCGGCGCCGACCTTGATCACCGCCACGCCGCCGGCGAGCTTGGCCACGCGCTCCTGCAGCTTCTCCTTGTCGTAGTCCGAGGTCGCCTCGTCGATTTGCACGCGGATGTTCTTGACCCGCGACTCGATCGCGGACTTTTCGCCCGCGCCGTCGATGATCGTCGTGTCTTCCTTGGCAACCTCGATCTTCTTGGCGCGGCCGAGATCCTTCAGTGTCGCGTTCTCGAGCTTGAGACCGAGCTCCTCCGCGATCACCGTGCCGCCGGTCAGGATGGCGATGTCTTCGAGCATTGCCTTGCGGCGATCGCCGAAGCCGGGCGCCTTGACCGCGGTCGTTTTCAGAATGCCGCGAATATTGTTCACCACCAGCGTCGCCAGCGCTTCGCCGTCGACGTCCTCGGCGATGATCAGGAGCTGCTTGCCCGCCTTCGCGACCTGCTCGAGCAACGGCAGCAGATCGCGAATGTTGCTGATCTTCTTGTCGTGCAGGAGGATCAGCGCGTCTTCGAGCACCGCGACCTGCTTGTCCGGGTTGTTGATGAAGTACGGCGAGATGTAGCCGCGGTCGAACTGCATGCCTTCGACCAGCTCGAGCTCGTTTTCCAGGCCCTTGCCGTCCTCGACGGTAATCACACCTTCCTTGCCGACCTTGTCCATCGCGTCGGAAATCGTCTTGCCGATCGACTCGTCCGCGTTGGCCGAGATGGCGCCGACCTGCGCGATTTCCTTGCTGGT
>JBGPYP010000175.1:0-5642 GCA_041493285.1 Casimicrobiaceae bacterium | reverse complement strand
GACGACCAGGATCATCGTCAGCGCAAACAGCGCCGCGGCCGCGATAATCGCGCTGGCCCCCGCGAACGCGATAACATCGAGTTTCGCGAACGCCCACATTATAATCGCGTCGTGCCGATCGACAGGCGATCGCTCCATGGCGCCGGACCTCGTATGCTGATCCGACCAGTCTAATCAGACCTCGACTATCTTGCAACCAAACGCTCATCCATCGCAACGCGCGGATCTCGCATGAGACAGAGCGCCTTCAAGCGCGTGCTCGTGACGGGAGGAGCGGGCTTCCTCGGATCGCATCTATGCGAACGCCTAGTCGAGGAAGGCCACGACGTTCTCTGCGCCGACAATCTCTTCACGGGCACCAAACGGAACCTGTTCGGCTTGCTCGGCAACCCGCGCTTCGAGCTGTTGCGACACGACATCACGTTTCCCCTTCACGTCGAAGTGGATGAGATCTACAACCTGGCGTGCCCGGCGTCGCCGATCCACTACCAGTTCGACCCCGTGCAGACGACCAAGACCTGCGTGCACGGCTCGATCAACATGCTCGGGCTTGCGCGGCGGGTCAAGGCGAAGATCTTCCAGGCGTCGACGAGCGAGGTGTACGGCGATCCCGAGGTGCACCCGCAATTCGAGACCTACGTCGGGCGCGTGAACCCCATCGGTGTGCGCGCGTGCTACGACGAAGGCAAGCGGTGCGCGGAGACGCTGTTCTTCGACTACTGGCGGCAGCATGGCATTCAGATCAAGGTCGCGCGGATCTTCAACACCTACGGCCCGCGCATGCATCCCGACGACGGGAGAGTCGTGTCCAACTTCATCGTCCAGGCATTGCGCGGCGAGCCGATCACGCTGTTCGGCGATGGCTACCAGACGCGATCCTTCTGCCACGTGGACGACATGATCGAGGGCTGTGTGCGCATGATGGCAACCGAGCCGGAGATCACCGGCCCGGTCAATCTCGGCAACCCGGTGGAGATATCGATGCTGCAGCTGGCGCAGACTATCTTGCGGCTCACGGGCTCGAAGTCCGCGCTCGTGTATCGGCCGCTGCCGCCCGACGATCCGAAGCAGCGGCAGCCGGACATCCACCAGGCGCGGGAACTACTCGACTGGGCGCCGACGGTCGAGCTCGAGGCGGGGCTGACCCGGACGATCGCCTACTTCGACGAGCTGCTGGCCTCGCGCTAAGACCGCGGTTCGGCAGGCTAGCGTCTCGCTACGACGGCAGCCATGGCAGCGCAGAAAACCGCCGTCATCATCGGCGCCGGTCCCGGAGGACTGACCGCCGCCCTGGAGCTCCTCCGCCGAACCGACATCCGCCCCATCGTCATCGAGGCGTCGGACGAGATCGGCGGGATTTCGCGCACCGTCAACTTCAAAGGCTACCGGATGGACCTGGGCGGGCATCGCTTCTTCTCCAAGTCCGACTGGGTGATGAACTGGTGGCAGGATATCCTGCCCCTCGAGCCCGCCGCCGCGGCCGCGAGTGCGACCATTACCTACCGGAGCCAGCAGCGAGCCCTCGACGCCCGGTCGGCGCCTGGCGCGTACGCCGACGCCGACAAAGTGATGCTGTTGCGCCCCCGGCTCTCGCGCATCTATTTTCTGCGCAAGTTCTTCGACTACCCGCTGAAGCTGAACCTCGCGACCGTTGCCAATCTCGGGGCGGTGCGGTTCACGCGCGTGTGCCTGAGCTACGCCTGGGCGTCGCTGTTCCCGCGGCGCCCCGAAAAGAGCCTCGAGGATTTCCTGGTGAACCGGTTCGGCGGCGAGCTCTACCGGACGTTCTTCAAGTCGTACACCGAGAAAGTCTGGGGCGTTCCCTGCGAGGAAATCAGCGCCGAGTTCGGCGCGCAGCGCATCAAGGCGCTGTCGCTGCGCAAGGCGGTGCTGCACATGCTCAAGCAGGCGGTCCCCGCCGCCCCGCGCCGCGCGCGGCAGGCGACCGAGACGAGCCTGATCGAGCGCTTCCTGTATCCCAAGTTCGGCCCGGGACAACTGTGGGAAGAAGTCGCGGCTCGCGTCCGCGCCGGCGGTGGGGAGGTACGGATGCTGCACGCTGCGGAGGGCGTACGGACGGCGGGCGGACGCGCCACCGAAGTCGTCGTCCGCGATCTGGCGATGAACCGGACCTATGCGCTGGCCGCGGATTACGTGATCTCGACCATGCCGGTGAAGGATCTGGTCGCGGGCCTGGACCCGCCGGCACCGGAGGAGGTGCGGCGCATCGCGACCGAGCTGCCGTACCGGGCGTTCATCACCGTCGGCCTGCTCCTGAACAAGATGAAGGCGCGGCGCACGGGATCGATGCACGCCGAATCGCGCTTTCCGCCCGACAACTGGATCTACATCCAGGAGTCGGACGTGCGCCTTGGCCGGCTGCAGATCTTCAACAACTGGAGCCCGGCGCTGGTGCCGGACTCGACCAAAGTGTGGCTCGGCCTCGAATACTTCTGCAGCCAGGACGACGATCTATGGACCCTGTCGGACGCCGACATGCGCGCGCTCGCGACGCGGGAGCTGGAGCAGATCGGCCTCATCGACGCGGCCGACGTCATCGACGCCACGGTGATTCGCGTGCCCAAGGCGTATCCCGCGTATTTCGGCAGCTATGCCGAGTTCGGCCGCGTTCGTGCCTACCTGGACCCGATCGCCAACGTCTTCCTGGTCGGGCGCAACGGCATGCACCGCTACAACAACCAGGATCATTCGATGCTGACCGCCAAGACCGCGGTCGACAGCATCGCGTCGGGCCGCGTCGACAAGGACGCGATCTGGGGCATCAACGTCGACGACGAATACCACGAGGAAAAGTGAATCCGGCCGATGCGACGAGCGGTGCGTTGCTCCCGGGATTCGCGAAGCCTGTCCTGAGCGATGTCGAAGGGCTCGTCCCGGGCTACGGCTTCGGTGCAGAGACCGTGATGTCTCCGTAATACGCCTGCGCATCGGCGCCGGTGTTGTCGGTATCGGTCATCACCTGGATCGACGTCACCTTGCCTGGCTCCTCGCCGAACGCGCGCTTGAAATCCTCGACCAGGTTGCGGGTGTAGCTCTGCCAGCGCCCGATCCCCTGATCGTCGGCAGCGACCGCGAGCATGCGAATCCGGTCGCTGCGGCTGCTCCCGGTGATCGAATTGACCGCGACCTTCCCGCCCCAGACGTACATCAGCGTCGCGTAGGGTAGCGCCTGGCCCGAGATCGACTGCGCCGCCTTCGCCGCAAAGCGATCCTTGATCGGCAGTTTCGAAGTGTCGCCATCGAAGCCGACCATCACGCGGACCGGCGCATCCTCCTTGCTCTGCTCCGCCGTGCTGGCCGCGGGGATACCTTGCGCGACCTTCCAGCGCCACGACAAGAGCGGGAATTGATGCGGATCGAAGTCGGCACCGGCCGCGAGGAACGACGCGGCATTGTGCGCCATCGCCCGCACCACGACCGCGCCATCTTCGACGACCAGCATGTAGTCGGTGTTGTTCTTGAACGATGCGAGCGGCAGGTGCTTCCACTCCACAGGCGGCGGGCCACCGGGCTTGCCGGCCGAGAAGCGCGGGATGTCAGGCGGGCCTTCGGCAAACGCGCCGGCGGCGAACACGGCGCAGCAGAGCGCGCCAACGAAACGTTTCATGGCAGTACCTCCGGCGCGCATCGCGTCTTGCCGTCGCGCAGCGCGCAAGTTGTGAACAGGCGACCCTGCCGATCGCGGGCGCCGGGGCGCCGATTGGCGAGCGCGAACGCCTCCCCAATCTGCGCAGTATACGTCCGATACATAGGGTCCGGGAACGCCGACGGCTTCGAGTCGGCGGGTGCGCTCCGCGTCGGACGCAGCGGCACGGTGCCGGGCGGCGCGCGAACGGCCATCGCCCGCGCGAGACCATCGACGACGAGCTCGGGGCAGGCCGCGGCGGCCGTGATCACGCGCGCGATCGGCGCGCCCTCTTCGCCCAGCACGACGAACGCGGCCCGGATGGGATCGCTCTCGCTTAGCCGTGGCGGCAGCTGCGCGCAGGCCCCGAGCAACGCGCACGCGGGAAAGCCGACGACGGCTAAGGTTGCACCGCAGCTGGCGTGCCGACCCATCATCCCGTGTCTCATCGCCAATCCCCCCACAGGGCGTTCATAGCCGCCAGCGCCGTCGACGCCACGGTCTCGGTGCGCAGAATCCGTGGCCCCAGCCGCACCGGGTGAAATCCCGCCGCAACGGCGGCGGCGGATTCGTCGGGCGTGAAGCCGCCCTCCGGTCCGACCAACAACTCGATTGCGCCGTCGGGGCGGTCGAGTTCCCCGAGCGAACGCCCGGCGTCCGGCGCGAGCAACAGGCGCGACACCGCGGTCGACGGCGCGCGCAGCCATTTAGAGAAATCGCACGGTGCATGGATCGCCGGCAGCCGATTCCGGCCGCATTGCTCGCACGCGGCGACGACGATCTGGCGCCAATGCTCGGCGCGCCGCCGCGCGCGCTCGCCCTCGACCCGCGCGACGCTGCGCGCGGCCATCACCGGGACGATGGCGGCGACGCCCAGCTCGACCGCTTTCTGGATCGCGTAATCCATGCGATCGGCGGCGGCGAGCCCCTGGACCAGTGTCACGGCAAGCGGCGACTCGCGCTCGACGCTTCGCCGTTCGCCGATGCGCGCGAGGACTGTGCTGCCGTCGATGCGGATGAGCCGCGCCGCGCATTCGCCGCCTTCGCCGTCGAAGAGCAGCAACGCGTCGCCTTCTTTGAGCCGCAGCACCCGCACGGCGTGATGTCCCGTGCCTGGAGGTAACGCAACGTCGGCGCCCGCAATGAGCGGCGGCGGACAGAAGAACCGCGGGGTCAAGATCGGCTCGCAATCGCCGGCCGCGGCTCGCGCCACGACCTCCTTGGACGGATATTTCGCAACTGTTACCTCGCGTGTTGGCCGCAGCGTCGCCTGCTGCGGGCACATCGGTGACGCAAACATCGATCCGCTCCGTTGCCCGCAGCCCATCCGCCTCCGCGGTCGCATCCCCGCGGCGCTGCGCTCGCGGGGCCCCTGCTACCCGCTCCGGTGTGGTCCTCACGCGATCCCCACGCGCTCCGTGCGTGGGGCGACCGGCGAGGCGGAGGGAGGCTCCACGAGCGAAGCGAGTGGAGGCGACCCGAGCCGGGCGCGAAGGGCCGACGACGTTACGTAGCGCGTTCACGTGAGCGATGGGGAGACCCCTTGCTGCGGGCTCGCGCCGCCAGCGTGTGTTAGCATTTTGCCACACCGCATCAGGAGACCGTCCATGGCCGCGACTCCACCCGTCTGCGACTTCGGTGCCCCCGCGCCGGACTTCGACTTGCCCGCCACCGACGGCCGCCGTTACCGGCGCGACGCCCTCGCCGGATCGAAGGGGCTGCTGGTGATGTTCATCTGCAACCATTGCCCGTTCGTCAAGGCGGTGCTCGACAAGATCGTGCGCGACGCGGGCGAGTTGACGGGCCACGGTGTCGGTTCGGTCGCGATCTGCAGCAACGACCCCGCAGATTACCCGGAGGATTCGTTCGGGAACATGAAAGCCCTCGCCGAGCGGATGCGATTTTCGTTCCCCTATCTCTGGGACGAAACGCAGGAGGTCGCGAAGGCGTACGGCGCGGCGTGCACGCCGGATTTCTTCGGCTTCAACGGCAGGCT
>JBGPYP010000149.1:0-6371 GCA_041493285.1 Casimicrobiaceae bacterium | reverse complement strand
TCCTCGTCGCGCGCCCAGAACAGGCGATCGGGCAGGAACTGCCCCATGCCGGGCCGGTACGCCTTGGCCAGCGTGTTCCAGGTGTAGTCCTGCGCCTCGCGCACGGCTTCCGGCAGGTCGAGCCCGTTGGCGAGCATCGCCGCAATCGCGGAGGCGAGCGTACAACCCGAGCCGTGATAGCTGCCCGGCAGGCGTTCCCAGCTGTCGGTACGTACGATGCCGCCCTTGCCGTAGAGCGTGTTGACGACTTGCAACGTCGGCTCGTGCGTGCCGGTGATGAGCACGTGCTCGCAACCCGCCTCCAGCAAACGTTGGGCGCAAATGGCGAGTGAGGATTCCTCGTCGTCCTCGGTGTCGGCCAGGCGCCGTGCCTCGGTGCTGTTCGGCGTCAGGATCGTCGTTCGCGGCAGCAAGAGCTCGCGCAGCGCGTGCAGCATGTCGTCGCTCGCCAGCTCGTCGCCCCGGCCCGACGCCAGCACCGGGTCGAGGATCAGCGGCACGTCCGGATAGTCGGACAGGATCTCGGCGATCGCGGTGATGTTCTCGACGCTGCCGAGCACGCCGATCTTGAACGCGTCGACCGGCATGTCTTCAAGGAGGCAGCGCGCCTGATCGGCAACCCACTCGGCGTCGAGCGGCTGCACGGCCTCCACACCCATCGTGTCCTGCACGGTGATCGCGGTCAGCACCGACAGCGGATGGCAACCCATGCTGGCAAGCGTGAGGATGTCGGCCTGAATGCCGGCGCCGCCGCTCGGGTCGGACGCGGCGAAGGTCAGCACGATCGGGGGAAAGTCGGCAGCTTGATCGGCGGGAGAGGGCATCGGAACGGATGTAGACCTAACGGCGTGGACCGGCAGCGCACCAAGCAAACTAATGGAGAACCGGGTGCCCGTCTGTGGCCGAGAACGTCTGCGCAGCAGCCCGACCCCGATGAACTTGGTAGAATTCGATTCTACTCCAAACGCAACGGTTCACGCTCCGATGAAGAAATACATGTGCCTGATCTGCGGCCACATCTATGATGAGGCCTTCGGCGATCCCGACACGGGGGTCCCGCCCGGCACCAAATGGGAAGACGTGCCGCCGAACTGGACCTGTCCGGACTGCGGCGCCCGCAAGGAAGATTACGAGCTGGTCGAATTTTAGGCGACAACCATGAGAATCCTGCACACGATGCTGCGCGTCGGAGATCTCGAGCGCTCGAAGCGCTTCTACACCGACGTACTGGGCATGAAGGTCCTGCGCACGACCGACCGCCCGGATCAGAAGTACACGCTGGCGTTCGTCGGCTACGGCGACGAGTCCGAGCAGGCGGTGCTCGAGCTGACCTACAACTATGGTGTCGACAAATACGACCTCGGAAGCGGTTACGGGCACGTCGCCCTCGAAGTGCCCAACGCCACCGAGGCTTGCGACGCCGTGCGCCGCAAAGGAGGGAAGGTGACGCGCGAAGCCGGCCCGGTCAAAGGCGGCACGACGGTCATCGCCTTCGTCGAAGATCCCGACGGTTACAAGATCGAGTTGATCGAGCGCTAGGGATCTATCCCGCTTTCACTCCACCTTGATCTCGAGCGCCTTGGGCGCAACTCCCGCGGAGAGCTGCCGCGGATTTCCGTTTCGTAGTGCCGCGCGAGCGAGTTCTTGCAGGTGAGCACGGAAGCCTCGAATCCGGCCAGCGTCCGCGGGATGCGCGCCGTACCGATCCACTTCGGGGCGATGGAGACCAGCAGCACGGGTCTGGTCATCGTACATTCACCTGCCGCGAGGCTTCCGCCGCGACGGCATCGTCGTAGATCCGAACGAGCAGCGCCTCCCAGTCGCGCGTGAAGCCCGCGGTGTCGAACAGCGCATTGGTCTCGCGCGTGCGAATCAAGTTGTCGCGGTATTCGCGCAGCCTGTGCGGAGCGGACACGATCTCGAGCAACCGTGCGGAATACTCCTCCGGCGAATCCGCGATCAGCTCCGGCAGGCCCGCGGCCTTGAGCAGACTCGCGCCGACGCGGCTGGCGAACGGCCCGCCGCGACACGTGAGCATCGGCACGCCCATCCACAGCGCGTCGCAGCCGGTCGTGTGCGAACCGTAGGGCAACGTGTCGAGTGCCAGATCGGCGCAGGCGAGTCGCGCGACATGCGCCTCCTGGGGGAGCGCGCGGGCGAAGATCAGCCGCGCCGGATCGACACCCGCGAGCTCGGCCTCGACGCGCAGATTCCGCTGCATGCGAGCATTTCCCGCGAGCAGCCAGAGCACCGCATCCCCGCTCGCGCGCAGCGCGGCGAGCCACGTCGCGAACAGCGGCCGGCGCAGCTTGTGGCTCTGGTTGAGACAGGCCAGCACGAGCGCATCTTCGGGCAGGCCGTGGGCATTGCGCAGCGTCGGAGCAGGTACCCCGCGGCGGCTGTCGTTCACGTAGTAGCAACGCGGTAGGCGGCGCACGCGCTCGTGGAAAAATCGCTCCTCGCCCGGCGGGACCACCTCGGCATCGGCGATCAGCTCGTCGATGGCGTCGTAACCGAGCGTGCCGGGGAAGCTCATGTAATGGACTTGCACCGGCGCGGGCCGCGAGGCGAGGATTCCCAGGCGGCCGCCGAGCGTGTAACCGTGGCGTTCGACGAGGACATCGATCCCGTCGTCGCGGATGATGCGCGCAACGTCGGCGTCGCCGATGTCGCGGACGTCGCGCCAGCGGTCGACCGCGGCGCGCACGCGGTCACCGACCGCGCCGCCGTCGTCGGGCGCATAGCTGTAACCGGTGATCTCGAACCGGCCGCGATCGTGCTCCTCGAACAGGCCGGCCATCAAGCGTCCGGTCGGATGGTCGCGGAAGTTGCCCGAGAGGTAACCGACACGGAGCTTTCCGGAATGCGGCGTCATGCGCTGCCGCGCCGCCGGCTTGGGCAGCGTCGCGTTCGCCCAACGCCGCGCGACCGCGAGCTGCTGCGCGGGCGAGGTGGGCATCGACAGCGCGATCCATGGTGGCCAACGGGGGTCGCTCGTCGCATCGTCGAGCGTCGCCATGAGGCGCTGCTCATCCGCCTCGAGGCCATCCCATTCGCACAGCGCATAGCGGGCGTTCACCAGGTTGGCGAGCGCCGGCGTAAGGGAAGGATCGGCCGCGACGGCGCGCTCGAAAGCGGCGATCGCCTGCTCGTCGTCGCCTTGCAGGCGATGCGCGAGTCCCAGGTTGTCCCAGACCGCGCCGCCTTGCGCGCCGAGCGCGAGCGCGCGCTCCAGCTCTCGCCGCGCGTCGGCCGCGCGGTTGGCGTCGAGCAGGACCGCCCCGAAGGTCAGGCGCAGGTCCGCGTCGTCGGGCGCCAGCGCGACGCAGCCCTCGAGCACGGCGCACGCCGCGCCCGCGGCGCCAAACGCCTTCAGGCGCTTGGCCACCGTGTGCGCTTCGTCGATCGCGGCGGCCGCAGCGTCGCGATCGCCGGCGCCGAGATGCGCCGCCGCAAGCGCAAGCCAGATTTCCTGCGTCGGCAGCGCCTGCCGCTTCGCGGCCGCGAGCGCGTATTGCAGGCGCTCCCGCGCGCGCTCATGCGCCCCGCTCGCCAGTTCCTGATTCGCGATTTTGAGCAGCGCTCCGGGATGCTCCGGCAACGCGGCGAGAATCTCGTCGTAAATGCGGCGCGCGTCGGCGTTCCGCCCGGCCGCCTCATGGCGCGCGGCGAGCGCGAAGGCGTCCTGGACGGTCAGTTGCATAGGGGACCTCTAAGCACGCGGGGCTTGCTCAGAGGTCCCATAGCCGAGAGAAAATCGCGGGTCACGCGTCCGGCGCGACGTCAGCCGGAAGCCTCGAGGAGCACGCGAATATCGTGCGCGAACACGTCCGGTCCCTGCCCGTAGCTTTCGTACACGCGCAGGCGTCCCTGCGGGTCGAAGATGAACGTGCCCGCAGAGTGGTCCATCGTGTACGTTCCGGGTGTCGCGCCGGCCTGCTTCTGATACAGGATCTTGAATTCCTTCGCGGTCGCCGCCGTCGCCGCCGCGTCGCCGTAGAGCCCGAGAAAGCTCGGATTGAAGGCCGGCACGTAGCGCGAGAGCAACTCGGCGGTGTCGCGCTCGGGATCGACGGTCACGAACAGCACTTGCACGCGCGCCGCGTCGGGCCCCAGCTTGGTCATCGCCGCGGCAAGCTCCGACAGCGTCGTCGGGCAGTAATCGGGGCACTGCGTATACCCGAAGAAGATCACGACCGCCTTGCCGCGGAAGTCGGCGAGCGTGCGCGGCTTGCCCGTGTGGTCGGTGAGGTGGAAGTCGCGGCCGAACGAAACGCCGGTCACGTCGGAGCCCTGGAACTTCGGCGTCGCCGGCCCGCAGGCGGCCACGCAAAATGCGACGAGCGCCGCGCCGAGCGCGCGCGATCTCGCAGGCTGATGCGGCACCCCTCGCGAGCCGCGTTTCGGACGAGATGGCCCCGGACGCAAGGCGCGAGCCGCGTCGAATAGCTCGTGCATATTCGCAAGGCGAGCAACGCCGCAGCCGGGGCCCTCATCTGTCAAATGAGCGTCGAAACCCGGTCGGCAGCGGCTTCGCGGGCGGTCTGCTTTGTCGCAGCTCGCTGGTGTGCGATCGAGCGCACCTCGCTCGCCGCTTCGCGCATCCGATCCCGCAAAGTCGCTGCGCGGCCACGACGGGTGCCGTATCAGCCTGCCAAGCATCACTTCCAATAGTGGTCGATCAGCAGCGCCGAAAATAGCGCCGCGAGATAGACGATCGAGAACCGGAAAGTGCGCCGGGCAAGTGCATCGCTGTAGCGCCGGTAAAGCGCGACCGCGTGCGCGAAGAATACGGCACCGAGCGCCACTGCCGCTGCCAGATACAGTACGCCACTCATGCGGATGGCGAAGGGCAGCAACGTCACCGCAAAGAGCGCCGCGGTGTAGAGCACGATCATGAGACGCGTGTATTCGGGGCCGTGTGTCACCGGCAGCATCGGCAGGCCCGCCTTCGCGTATTCCTTCGCGCGGTACAACGCCAACGACCAGAAGTGCGGCGGGGTCCACATGAAGATGATCAGAAACAGCAGCAGCGCCTCAGGCGCGACGTCGTTCGCGACCGCGGCCCAACCCAGCACCGGAGGCATCGCGCCCGAGGCGCCGCCGATCACGATGTTCTGCGGGGTCGCGGGCTTGAGCAGCACGGTATAAATGACCGCGTAGCCGATGAAGGTCACGAGCGTGAGCCACATCGTCAGCGCATTCACCTTGACGTAGAGGATGCCTAGGCCGATCGCCCCGATGGCGCAGGCGAAGACCAGCGTCTGCAGCGACGATATGTCGCCGCGCGGCAATGGCCGGGCCCGTGTGCGCGCCATCACCGCGTCGATCTTTTGCTCGACCAGGCAGTTGATCGCGGCCGCAGCGCCGGCGACCAGCGCGATGCCCAGCGTGCCGAAGGCAACGGCGGACGCCGGCGGCAATCCCGGCGCAGCGAGAAACATGCCGATCACGGCGGTGAACACGATCAGCGACACCACGCGCGGCTTGGTCAGCGCGAGAAACTGGCGCGCGCGGCGAAGACGGTCGTGGCTGAGGGCGAGAGAGGTCATCGGCGAGACTTGATTCCCTCCCTCAAGGGGGAGGAGAGGTAAAGGTAGGGTGGAAACCGTTGCCCGTACGACAGAGGGGATTTTACCACTCGACAGCGGTCAACCGATTTACGATGCTCGCAGCATTGTCCATGATTGGGGAAGCCTACGGCGGGCAGCCGGTCCTCCCGCGCGCCTGCGCTTGCCCGATCAGGGTCATCGGGTGCAGGATTGCGTTGATGTGACTTGTCAGCGCCCACGCGCCACACCGACGTTGCTATGACGCCGCCGGGCCTGGATCCAAGTCAAGTATCGCGGCCAGAGCAATAAACCAGGGGAATACTTTATGAAGATGCTAAGGCATTATTTTGTAAGCGACAGCCTCGACGACCTGGAAGTCTTTGAAGAGCAACTGGAGGCTGCCGGCATTGCCACACCGCAGATCCACGTGCTCAGCCGGAACGACGCGGAGGTGCACAAGCACCCGCATCTCCACGAGGTCGAGTCGTTCATGAAGAAAGATATCGTCCACTCGACAATACGCGGAGCCGTGGTCGGGCTTTGCGGCGCCGTGCTGGTTCTGACCGTCGCTCATCTTGCCGGCTGGACGCAAACCGCCGTCGGCTGGATGCCCTTTATTTTTCTCGCCCTTGTGGTGCTCGGCTTTTGCACGTGGGAAGGCGGATTGTTTGGGATCCAGACACCTAACCACAACTTTCGCCGTTTCGAAAAGGCTTTGAACGACGGCAAGCATGTCTTTTTCGTGGATCTCGAGCCCCAGCAGGAAGCGATATTGGAGAAGGTGCTGAAATCCCACCCGCAAGTGGAGCTGGCGGGAAC
>JBGPYP010000186.1:0-5263 GCA_041493285.1 Casimicrobiaceae bacterium | reverse complement strand
TGCTCGGTGTATTCGGCGTCGGCGCCGTCGGTGAAACCCTCCTGCCACCACCCCGCGTGCCGCTCCCAGAGATCGGAATCGTCGGTCACGCGTCAGCGCGTCACGCCGAGGAGCGGCGCGAGGAACTTGCCGGTGTGGCTCTCGGGAGTCTTGGCGACGTGCTCGGGTGGGCCTTCGGCCACGACGCGCCCACCGCCGTCGCCGCCTTCGGGACCGAGGTCGACGATCCAGTCGCACGCGGCGATCACATCAAGGTTGTGCTCGATCACGATGAGAGAATTGCCGGCCGCGATCAACTGGTGGAAAGCTCGCAGCAGTTTCGCGACGTCGTCGAAGTGCAGGCCGGTAGTGGGTTCATCGAACAAAAACAATGAGCCGCGTTTGCCGCGTGGTTTGGCCGCGGAAGCGGCCAGGTGTCCGGCCAACTTTAATCTTTGCGCTTCGCCGCCGGAAAGCGTCGGCACCGGCTGGCCGAGACGCAGATATTCGAGGCCGACGTCGGCGAGCGGTTTCAATGCGGTCTGCACTTCAGTTCGGTCGGCAAAGAACGCAAGCGCTTCGCTGACCGTCATGTCGAGCACGTCCGCGACCGATTTTTTTTCAAGCGTGACTTCGAGCACTTCCGCGCGGAAGCGCCGGCCGTCGCAATCCGGGCAGCGCAGATAGACGTCGGACAGGAACTGCATCTCGACGTGCTCGAAGCCGTTGCCGCCGCACGCCGGGCAGCGGCCGTTGCCGGAGTTGAAGCTGAACGTGCCGCGCGTATACCCGCGCTCTTTGGCGAGCGGCGCGCGCGCGAACAGCTCGCGGATCGCTTCGAACGCGCCGACGTAGCTCGCCGGGTTCGAGCGCGTGGTGCGGCCGATCGGCGACTGGTCGACCATCACGGCGTCGTCGATCAGGTCGTGGCCCTTGATCGCGCGGTGGGCGCCGGGGGTCTCGGTCGGCTTGCCTTTGTGCTTCAGGAGCGCCGCATATAGCACGTCCTGCACCAGCGTCGATTTGCCCGAGCCCGAAACGCCGGTCACGCACACCAGGCGGCCGAGCGGGATCGCGACGTCGATGTTCTTGAGATTGTGCTCGGCTGCGCCGAGGACCTCGATCTTCGCGCCGCGCGCGGCGGGCGGCGTCGCCTTGATGCCGCTGTCGGCGCGCTTGCGGCCCGACAGGTACTCGGCGGTGAGCGTATGCGACTGCTTGAGTTTCTCGGGCGTGTCGAAGCACACGACTTCGCCGCCGCGCTCGCCGGGGCCGGGGCCCAAGTCGAGGATGCGGTCGGCTTTGAGCATGATCTGCGGCTCGTGCTCGACCACCACGAGCGAATTGCCGGCGTCGCGCAGCCGCTGCATGACGCCGATCACGCGTTCCATGTCGCGCGGGTGCAGGCCGATCGACGGCTCGTCGAGCACAAACAGCGTGTTGACGAGAGAAGTGCCGAGGGCGGTCGTCAGATTGATGCGTTGCACTTCGCCGCCCGACAGCGTGCGCGACTGGCGGTCGAGCGTCAGGTAGCCGAGGCCGACCTGGGCGAGGTACGCGAGCCGCGCGCGGATCTCGGTCAGCAGCAAATCAGTCGCTTCGTCCAACGGCGTTGGTAGGTGCAAATGCTCGATGAAGTCGCGCGTGCGGTCGATCGGCTGCAGCATCAGATCGTGCACGGTGAGGCCGGGCAGCGCGCGCAGGATCTCGTCGTCGTACCTGGTCCCGTTCGGGCGGTAGCGCGCGCCGGAACGCGGAACAGGGGCCCCGCTTGCGGGGATGTGACCGTGCAGGCGCGCATCGCCCGCGAGATTTGGTGCGTTATCGCCAAGCTCCGGCACCGCGCTTGCTCGCGTGACGTCGACGGATTTCCCACTTTCTCTCGCGGGAGTAGCGGGGGGGAGCACGCGGTCCGCGTCTTCCCTGGTACCGAGCCGCCACGCGAGCGCGTCGGGCTTGAGGCGCGCGCCGCCGCACGTTTCGCACGGCGTGTAGGCGCGGTACTTCGACAGCAGCACGCGGATGTGCATCTTGTAGGCTTTGGTCTCCAGCCACTTGAAGAAGCGGCGCACGCCGTACCAGGTGCCGGGCCACGATTTGCGCCAGCTCACCCACTCGGGCTCGCCTTCGAGCACCCACCCGCGCTGCCTGGCGGTGAGATCGCGCCACGGCGTGTCGAGCGGGATGCCGCGCTTCTTCGCGTACTTCACGATGTCATCCTGGCAATCGTGGAAGCTCGGCGTTTGCCATGGCCGGACCGCGCCCGCGCGCAGGGTTTTCGATTCGTCCGGCACGATGAGGCCGAAGTCGATGCCGATCACGCGCCCGAATCCGCGGCACGCATCGCACGCGCCGACCGGCGAGTTGAACGAAAACAGGCTGGGCGCCGGCTCGGAGTAATGGATGTCGCAGTCGGCGCAATGAAGCGCCGTGGAAAACTTCCACGGCGGGTGATGGGTGATGAGTGATGAGTGATGAGTTTCCGACCCTTCGCGCGTCGCGCCGCCTTCGGCGAGCGGATACACATTGACGCGGCCCTGGCCGATCCTGAGCGCGGCTTCGAGGCCTTCGATCACGCGCACGCGCTCGGCGTTGCCCATGCGCAGCCGGTCCTGCACGACCTCGAGCAGCGCGCCAGTGCCTTTGGTCGAAGCCTTAGCTTTGGAATAGTCACGTTGGCCTGAATCGGCGGCGACGTTTGGCGCGCCCGCGCCCGACTCCAGGGTCGCATCCATCGGCTTGAAGCCGACGGAGCCTGCTCCGCCTTCCGCGGACGTGCTTTTCTCCTGCCGGTAAATGCGCGTGTAGCCTTGCGCTTCGAGCAGCTGCTTGACTTCTTTTTCGGAAAAGTTTTTCGGCACCGTGACCGGGAAGGTGACGATGAGGCGCGGGTCGCCGGCGGCCTGCGCGCGCGCGGCAAGCGCGGCGTAAATCGTGTCCGGCGTGTCGCGCGTAACCCGCTGGCCGCAGCCGCGGCAGAATAACTGCGCTGCGCGCGCGAACAGCAGCTTCAGGTGATCGTTCAACTCCGTCATCGTGCCGACGGTCGAGCGCGAAGTGCGCACCTGGTTGGTCTGGTCGATCGCGATCGCGGGCGGGATGCCGTAGATCGCGTCGACCAGCGGCTTGTCCATGCGATCGAGGAACTGCCGCGCATACGGCGAGAACGTCTCGACGTAGCGGCGCTGGCCTTCGGCGTAAAGCGTATCGAACACGAGCGACGATTTGCCCGAGCCCGACACGCCGGTGACGACGATCAGCTCGTTCAGCGGCAGCGCGAGCGACAGGTTCTTCAGGTTGTTCTGCCGCGCGCCACAGATGACTATGGCGTCGTCGCTGACGGGCAGATCTTCGCGGGGCTTCATGGTTGAAGGGTAATGAGTGATGGGCAATGGGTGATGGGGTGGCTGTTACTCATAACTCATAACTCTTTACTCATCACCCCCGATTGTAACGGGTGTGTCAAGGGCTGCCCGGCCGCGCCGCCGAAAGTCATTGGCGCCACGTTTCGCGTCAAGGTAGAGTTACGCGTGAGCCGGTTTCCGGCGCGCTGTTCTTCCCATCGATCCTTCCGAAGAGGCGAGCATGCATCAAATTCCGTGGCATTACGCGCTTGCCGCAACCATCGCTGCCGGCGCGTGCTGCATGCCTGCCATCGCCGCCGACGGCTATCCGACCAAACCTATACGCATGATTGTTCCCTATGCGCCAGGGGGCGGCTCGGACATCGTGGCGCGCATCGTCGGCCAGAAAATGACCGATACCCTCGGTCAGGCGATCGTCATCGACAACCGGCCCGGCGCCGCCGGCATGCTCGGCGCCGATCTCGCCGCGAGCGCGGCCGCCGACGGTTACACGCTGCTGCTCGCCGACTCGTCGTTTACGATCAACAGCTCGTACTACACGAAGCAGGTGCACTACGATGCGCGGAAGAGCTTCGTGCCCGTCGCGCTGATCGCCGACACGCCGTACCTGCTGGTGGTGCACCCAAGCGTGCCGGCGGCGACGCTCAAGGACTTCATCGCGCTCGCCAAGGCGCAGCCGGGCAAGATCAACGTCGGCTCCGCCGGCAACGGCAGCGGCAGCCACCTGACGGGCGAGCTCTTCAAGCTCAAGGCGGGCGTCAACCTCAATCACATCCCGTACAAGGGTTCAGGGCCCTCGACCGCCGATGTAGTGGCGGGACAGATCCAGGCGACGTTTGCGACGGCGCCCGGCGCGGTGCCGTTCATCAAGGCGGGACGGCTGAGAGCGCTCGTCGTCGCTTCACCGAAACGCAGCGCGACGCTGCCCGACGTGCCGACGTTCGTCGAACTCGGCTTCACCGACATCGTGGTCACCAACTGGTACGGCGTGGTCGCGCCCGCCGGCACGCCGCAGACCATCGTCAAGCGGCTCTATGACGAAATCGGGCGCGCGATCGCGCAGCCGGATGTACGCGAGCGTCTAGCGAACGCGGCGCTCGAGCCGGTGACCCCGGCACCGGACCAGTTCCGGCAGTTGATCGCATTGGAATTGAAGCGCTGGTCGCAGGTCATCAAGGACGCGCACATGCAAACCGAGTAGACCGCGCATTCGCTCTGCCGCAAGACCGGATCATGCCAGCGGTCAGCGCCGGCGCGCCGCCGCCGGGTTCAGCGCGAAACATTCAATGAAAGGCGCGTCCGGCCGGGATTGTTGCGATGCGTGGACCGGCGTCCCCGCGCAGCAGCAGGCGCGCGGCAGTCATCTTCAACGGTTATCTCCGACAGGCCGCAAGCCGCTCGTCTATTTCAAGTTGCGCAGGTTGATGATCAGCATGTCGAGCTGATCGTAAAGCAATCCGTACTCATCCTTGCCGCCGGTAAGCTCGAGGCAACGCGTCATGCGCGCCGCGAGCTCGGCATTCGGCAAGCCCGCCGTGTCGGTCAGCAGTTTCGCGATTTCGCCAAGCTGCGCGGCCTCGGCAAAAGCCTTCAGTTCCGGCACTTTCTTGTCGATATCCGCGCGGCTCAAGTTGGTGCTGAACTTCATGGTCGAGTCGAACGTCATGGCAATCCCCCTTGTAATATTGTCCGGCGACGCGTGCCCCGGGCGCGATTAAGCGAGATTACGCCCGATATATGGACGAATTCAAGGGGCGCCGTCGAAGAGCGGAACAGGGACCCCTTAAGGGGATGTGACCTCGGAGACGGATGCAACGCCTGCGCACGACGGCGCTGCGCCAGACTCGCGGACGATCGCATGCCGCAAGCGGGAGCCCTGCTCACTGCTCGCAGGCGCGCCGTCGAAGAGCGGAACAAGG
>JBGPYP010000360.1:0-2581 GCA_041493285.1 Casimicrobiaceae bacterium | reverse complement strand
GGTGCGCCGCTCGACCACGTCAGCAGCGACGCCCGCGGCCCGCCGTGAAAGTCGATCGCGAGGTCGTACCGGGCGGCTCGTAGCCGCCGGCCGAGCGCGAGGTCGCCGAGCACGCCGCGCACACCCCGCGCGCGCGGTGCGACGATCACGTCATCGAGATGGGGGTTGTTGATGACGACGGGCGCCGCCGCCGGCTCGACGATGTAGCTGAGGTGCGCGTCTGGAAATCGCCGCCGCAACGCGTGCACGGCCGGCGTCGTGAACACGACGTCGCCAATCTGCCTCAGCCGGACAAGGAGAATACGGCGAAATTGGTGAGTTGGTGAGTTGGTGAGTTGGTGAATGAAAGGCTCGGAGGTCAATCGTTCTCGATTGTGGCTTCGTCAATGAGCATGACCGGAATGTCGTCCTTGATCGCGTAGACGCGCTTGCAGGTGGCGCACTTGAGCGCCGTGCCGTTCTTGACGAGCGTCACCGGCGTCTTGCAGTTCGGACACGCAAGAATCTCCAGCAGTTCGGGGTCGACGGGCATGCTGCGAATATATGACACCTTGCCGCTTTTGTGGAACAATTCAAGCGTATGAAGATCGCAGCCCTCGTTGCGGCGTTCGGCATGTCCATTCCGCTTGCTGCCGCCGGTCCGGTCGGCGCGTCCGCCCCGAGCCAGGCGGGAGGTCAGCGGCCGCCGCAGGTGACCCCGGCACCGCCCGACAAGGTCGCCGAAGCGTACGCGCTGTTTCTGCTTGGCCACCGCGCCGAAGAAAAGGACGACGAGGCCGGCGCGATCGTGTCGTACAAGCGCGCGATGGAGCTCGATCCGCTGGCGGCGGACATTCCCGCGCAGCTCGCCGGTCTGTACCTGAGGCAGAACAAGGCGCAGGAGGCGATGGCGTCGGCCGAGGCTGCGTTGAAGATCGACCCGGCCAACCGCGAAGCGAACCGTGTCCTCGGTGTCGTGTACGCGGCGTTGTCGGAAACCCCGCGGGACGATGCGCCGCGCTCGCGCGGCGGCAACAAGGCGGACGAGAACCTCATCAAGGCGATCCATCACCTCGAGCTGGCGCTCGATCGCGCGGCCGGCGAAGCCGATCCCAACGTTCGCGCGACGCTCGCGCGCCTGTATGTTCGAAACAGCGCGTACGAGAAGGCGATTCCCCTGCTGAGCGACCTGGTGAACCAGGAGTCCGGCTGGCAGGACGGCCCGATGATGCTCGCGGAGGCGTACGCCGGCGCGGGGCGCATCAAAGACGCGATCTCCTGGCTCGAAGGGCGCGCGCCGGGCGATCCGCGGCTGCTGCCGGCGCTGGCGGATTTCTACGAACGCGAGCGGCGCTGGGCGGATGCGGCCGCTGCGTACTCAGGCGCCGTGCAGCGCGCGCCGCGCAACACCGACCTGAAATCACGGTACGCCTCGGCGCTGCTGAACGCCGGCGGCCGCGAGAACATCGGCAAGGCCCGCGACGCGCTGACCGAGGTCGTCTCGGCGCGCACGACCGACGCCCGCGCGATGTATCTGCTGTCGCAGGCCCACCGGCGGCTCGGCGATTTCACGGAGGCGGAAGCCACCGCGCGCCGCGTCATGGCCCAGAACAGCAAGAGTCCGTGGGGCTATTACGCGCTCGCGGAATCGCTCGAGGAGCGCCACCAGTATCAGTCCGTCGTCGACGAGCTGGCGCCCATCGTCGCCGAGTTCCGCGGGAAGACGGGTGACGCGTCGTTCGATGTCGGCATCCTGATGCCGCATCTCGGCTTCGCGTATCAGGAGCTCGGCCAGTACGACAAGGCGATCGCGTCGTTCGACGAAGCGAGAAAGCTCTCTCCGAACGATCCCGCCATCGCCGGCTACCTGATCGAGGCGAATATCGCCGCGAAGAAGTACGGCGCCGCCGTCGACGTCGCGAAGGCGGCGCTCGTCCAGCACCCGAACCACCTGCGGATCACGCTGCTGGAAGCCCGGGCCCTGCGCCACAACGGGAAAGCGGATCAGGGAATCGCGCTCCTCGAGGAGGCGGTGAAGAAGCACGTGGACGAGCCGCTCGCCTACGTCGGACTCGCGCAGATGTACTCGGACACCGACCACGGCGCGCAGGCGGTGAAGGTGCTGCACGACGCGCAGACGAGGTTCCCTCTGGACAACGCGATTGCGTTCGAGCTCGGTGCCGTCCTCGACAAGCAGAAGAAGTACGCCGACGCCGAGTCGGCGTTCCGCCAGGTGCTCGCGCGGGACGCCGACAATGCCACCGCGCTCAACTACCTCGGCTACATGCTCGCGGAGCGCGGGGAGCGCCTCGACGAGTCGGTGGGCTATTTGAAGAAGGCGCTGCAGATCGAGCCGGACAACGGCTCGTACCTCGACAGCCTGGGCTGGGCGTACTTCAAGGCCGACAAGCTCGATCTCGCCGAGGACAACCTGAAGCGCGCCGCCAATCAGCTCAAGACGAACTCCGTCATCCAGGAGCACTACGGCCAGGTGCTGTTCAAGCTGGGACGCTACGACGATGCGATCGCGGCCTGGACGCGCGCGCTCGCGGGCGACGGCGACTCGATCGACAAATCCGACATCGACAAGAAGATCCGGGCG
>JBGPYP010000015.1:0-18586 GCA_041493285.1 Casimicrobiaceae bacterium | reverse complement strand
CCAATCCAGGACCGGTCTGGGCAGAGGTGCTCGCGCAACGTTACGGTTTCACCGCAACGCCGGCGAACCAGGGCGGCAACGACTACGCCGAAGGCGGCGCACGCGTCACTCAGCTCCCGGGCGTGCCGAATACACCACCGACTGGAACCGCCACTCCGGTTGCCACACAAGTGCAGAACTTCCTCGGCAAAGGCGCGGTGAATTCCGGCGCGTTGTACTCGGTATGGGCGGGCGCGAACGACGTCTTCTACCAGCTCGGGCTCGCGGCGGCCGGCGCAGCCACGCCCGCCCAGGTCCAGGCGAATCTGGCCACTGCGGCCACGCAATTGGTGCAGCAGGTCGGCACCCTGAATGGCGCCGGCGCACGCTACATCATGGTGTTCAATCTCCCCGACATCGGCAAGACCCCCTTTGGTGTCGGCTCCGGACAAGGCGCGACGATCACGTCGCTGTCGAGTTTCTACAACTCCACGCTCAGCGCCGGCCTCGACGCGCTGCACATCGATGTCATCCGACTCAACACCTTTGCCCTGCTCAACGAGGTCGTCGCCAATCCGGGGGCGTTCGGCTTCACCAATGCGACGACGCCGGCGTGCACGACGCCGAGCTCGCTCATCTGCACCTCGGCGACCCTCGTTGCATCCAACGCGGCGCAGACCTTCGTATTCGCCGACAGCGTGCACCCGACGACCGCCACGCATCAGGTGATCTCCGATTACGCCGCATCGGTGATCGAGGCGCCCCAGAAGATCAGTCTCCTTGCCGAGGCGCCGCTGCAGGTCGAGCAGGCAAACTTCCGCGCGCTCGACGGACGCATGATGTCGGGGGTCGGCACGCCGCGCGCGCAGAACAAGTTCGAGGCTTACGCGATCTACGACTACGGCAATTACGATCGCAGCAACGACTTCGGCGGCGGCGACAGTCAGGCGAGCTCGATCGTGCTCGGCGGCGACATGAAGCTCTCCGACCGGCTGCTCGCGGGCATCGCGTTCGGCTACACCGAGGACAAGTCATCGCTCGGCAACAGCGGCGGCGGCTTCAAGCTGAACGAAGCGACGATGACCGCGTATGTCGGCTATGGCGATGGGCCGTGGTACGTCGGCGCAACTCTCGGCGCGGGTGGTCTCGATTTCAAGGACGTCCGTCGTTCGGTGATTTTGGGCGCGCTCAACCGGACCGAAACCGGCTCCACGAATGGCACGCACCTCATGGGCCGCGTTTTGGGCGGCTACTGGTTCAACTACGGCAGCTGGATTCACGGGCCGTTCGTGCGCTTGACGTATCAGGAAGCCAAGGTCGACGGGTGGTCCGAGACGGGCACGAGCAGCACGGCGATGTCGTTCGGCGACCAGAAACGCGACTCGTTCGCGTCGAGCCTGGGTTGGCAGGCGGACGGCAATCTCGGCTGGGTGCGGCCGTATGCGCGCGTGACCTGGGAAAAGGACTACAACAACGACGACCGGACCGTCCGCGCCGGGTTGGTGTCAACAGGCGGCATCGGATTCGGTCTCCCTGCGTTGAGACCCGACGATAATTACGTCTTGTTCGACATCGGTGCCAGCGGCGAGCTCGGCAACAGCAAGATCACCGGGTTCGTGAATGTGAACGCCACATCGGCCAAGAACGACGGCAACTATCAGGCGATCACGGTCGGCATTCGCGCGCCGCTGTAGGCGCCGGCCGCCCGCTTCCGTTCTTGCTCCGGGGGCCGCGCTGCGCGGCCCTTCCTTTTTTCAGGTGTCGGTGCGCGGCTTGCGCTGCGCACGAGCGAGCACGCGATCGTAGAGCGGCCGCGGCAGGATCGAGAGCACGCGCCCGATCCACGCCATCTGCCACGGCAGCACGTAAAAGCGCCGCCCGCGCGCGATCGCGCGGACGATCAGCCACGCTGCACGGTCGACCGGAAGCAGGAACGGCATCCGATAAGGGTTGTTCGCGGTCATCGGCGTGTCTACGTACCCCGGACAGATCGTGATCACTTCGACGCCGCTGCCGATCATCTCGACCCGCAGGCTTTCCAGGTAGCTGATCGCGGCGGCCTTCGACGCCGAATACGCCCCCGCGCCCGGCATGCCGCGAAAGCCGGCCACGCTTGCGATGCCGACGAGCTTACCTGCGCGCGCGGCGCGCATCGCAGGCAAGAACGGCTGGAAGGAGTGCAGCATGCCGACGACGTTCGTGTCGAGGATCGCGCGAAACGCGACGTTGTCCTCGGCATGCTCCGTCAACGTCCCGCGCGAGACGCCGGCGTTGGCGATGACGACGTCCGCAACGCCGTAGCGTCGCGTGAAGTCCGCCGCCGCCGTGCGCAGCGCAGCCTCGTCCCGCACGTCGCCCGTGTAGAGCGCGGGAGTTGCGGGAGCGAGTGACGCCGCAAGAACCGACAGCGCGTCCGCGCGGCGTGCGAACAGCCCGAGCTGCGCGCCCCTCCGTGCGTACTCACGCGCGAGCGCGGCGCCGATGCCTGAAGACGCGCCGGTAAGGAAGACCTTCACCTCAAGCCGCGGTGGCAGCCTCCGGTCGATGCGTTCGGCGCGGGCCGGTCAGAGCTTGCCGTGCTCGGCGCGCGCCTTGACGATCAGCGCGTCGAGCACAGGGGGCAGCGCGGCGTGCGTGCCAACGCGATCGGACGCTGTCACATACTTGCCGTCGATCACCATGGTCGGCACCGACTGGATGTTGTAAGCCTGGGCCAGCACCTTGGCACGGTTGAATTTGCTGTTGACAGCGAATGAGCTGTAGACCTCCGCCACTTTGGCCCGGTCGAGCCCATGCGCCGCGGCCCAATCGAAAAATGCCTTGTCCTGGTAGAGCGGCAAACCGCTGCCGTGGATCGCCTTGAACACCTCCGGCGAAAGTCGCGCCTCGTCGCCCATGGCGTCGAGCGTGTAGTAGATCCTGGCCAGCGCCTCCCAGCGCTGCTGGAACACCACCGGGACGCGGCGGAATTGCACGTCGGGCGGCAGCTTGCCGATCCACGCGTCCAGGATCGGCTCGAGGTCGTTGCAGTGCGGGCAGCCATAGGAGAAGAACTCGATCACCTCGATCTTCTTCCCGGTTTCCACCGGTTGCGCGTTCTTGAGTCGCACGTAATCCTTGCCCTCGACGACCTCGGCTGCGCCGGCCACGCCCATCGCGAACGCCGCGAGCAGCGCCAGGAAATGAATCGTCAATCTCTTCATCGATGCTCCTCGAACGGGCTGTGCGGAAACTGGACCTTGGGCCGGGCGTCGCCACCAAAGTTCAACTGCGGTGTCATTGGTTCTTGATCACGGCGACGTCGAAACCCCGGCTGCCGAGCTCCGTCTTGACTCGATTGAGCTCGTCGGTATTGTCATAAGGCCCGAGGCGGACGCGGTAGCGTTGCGTCTTGTCCGGCATCGAGACCGTCAGGATCGCCGCTTCCCAGCCGGACAGGGCGAGCCGGGCTTTCATGTTCTCGGCGTCGGCAGCGCTTGCAAACGCTCCCGCCTGCAGCCAGAACCGGTCACCGGGCTTGGACGCCGGCGGCTCGGCGCTTTTCGCGGCGTCCGGAAGCCTCTCGACGGGCCGCTCGCCGCTCTTGTCGACCGTGCGCCGGTCGGGACCCGATTTCGGTTCCTCGCCGCCGGGAAGGATCTTGTAGAAGTCGAAGCGCGGCTTCTCGGCCGCCGGCCCCGGCGCATTGAGATCCGCCTTGGCGTTGCGCGGCGGCTCCTTGGCGGCGCCCGGCGCCGGCAGCGGCGAAGTGAGTCCGCTGCGGCCGAGGAAATACGCGACCGCGGCGGCGATCGCTAGGCCAAGGACCAGGCCGATGAAAATGCCGAGCAGCGTGCCGCCGCGACCGGCGGCCTTCGATCGGGGCATGGGGCGCGGCTGGCGCGCGGCTTGTCTGCGGTTCACGGTATCGAGATCACATCTTCGCAGGCGCGCTCACACCGAGCACGCCCAGACCATTGCGCACGACCTGCCCGGTGGCCACGACCAGCGCCAGACGCGCTTGCCTCACCCGGCGATCGTCGACGAGAAATTGCTCCGCATTATAGTAGCTGTGAAATTGCGCCGCCAATTCCTTCAGATAGAAGGTCACGAGATGCGGCGCAAGCTCGCGCGCGGCGACCGCGAGCTCGTCGGGGAAGTCGGCGAGCCGGCGCAGCAATGCTTCTTCGTACGGGCTCGTCAGCGCCGACAGGTCGGCATCCTTCAACGACGATCCCGCCGTGGCGTGCGGCATGCCCGCCTTGTCGAGCACGCTGCATACTCTCGCGTGCGCGTACTGCACGTAGTAGACGGGATTCTCGTCGCTCTGCAAGCGCGCGAGATCGACGTCGAAAACGAGCTGTGAGTCCGCCTTGCGCAGCAGAAAGAAGAAACGCACTGCGTCGCGGCCGACTTCGTCGATCAGGTCGCGCACCGTGACGTAGTCGCCGGCGCGCTTGCTGATCTTCATCTCCTCGCCGCCTTTCATCACGGTGACCATCTGATGCAGCACATAGTCGGGATACCCGGGGGGAATGCCGATCCCGAGCGCCTGTAACCCCGCGCGCACGCGCACGATCGTGCTGTGATGATCGGCGCCTTGCTCGTTGACAACGCGGCGGAAGCCCCGCTCCCACTTGGTGACGTGGTACGCGATGTCCGGAACGAAATACGTGAAGCTGCCGTCGGAGCGGCGCATGACCCGGTCTTTGTCGTCTCCGTATTCGGTGGTCTTGAGCCACAGCGCCCCGTCCATATCGTAGGTCTTGCCGTTGGCCTTGAGGCGATCGACGACCTCCTGCACGCGGCCGTCGGTGTAAAGCGAAGACTCGAGGTAATGGTGATCGAAGCGCACTCCAAACGCGGCGAGATCAGCGTCCTGCTCGCGCCGCAGCTCGGCGACGGCGAAGCGCCGGATAGCATCGAGATCGTCAGCGGTATGATCGTCGGGGTGCGCAGCGCAGTAGCCGGCAGCGATGTCGCGGATGTACTCGCCGCGATAGCCGTCCTCCGGGAACGGCACCCTGGGATCGTAGGTCTGGCGCACGCGCGCCTGGACCGACAGCGCCAGGTTCGCGATCTGCGCGCCGGCATCGTTGTAATAGAACTCGCGGTGGACGCTCGCGCCCTGCCACTCGAGCAAGGTGGCGATCGCATCGCCGACCGCCGCGCCGCGGCCGTGGCCGACATGCAGCGGACCGGTCGGGTTCGCCGAAACGAACTCGACCATGACTCGCTCCGGCCGTCGCGACAGCGACCGGCCATAGCGTTCGCCCTCATGGAGAATGCGCGCAACGACCGCACGACGCGCCGTCGGCGCCAGGAACACGTTGATGAACCCGGCGCCGGCAACCTCGACGCGGTCGATCCAGGGCGAAGGTTCCAGCGCCGCGACCACGGCGATGGCGAGTTCGCGCGGATTGCGCTTGAGCACCTTGGCGAGCTGCAGCGCGACGTTGCTCGAATAGTCGCCATGTTCCGCCTGCTTGGGCCGCTCGAGCGACGGCGGCGGGGCCGGCTGCCCCGGAGCGACGCGAGCGAGCGCCGCAAGCAAGCAGGCGGCGAGTTGGGAACGCGGTTCGGTCAAGGCGACACCGCGAAGGCTCGCGGCCGGCAAAGCGAGTCATTATAGCGTGCCCGTCGGCACGACCTCGGCTCACGCGAATCCGAGCGGGTCGACGTCGAGGCTCCAACGCACGCGCCGTGGACCAGTCCGCTCGAGTTCCGCACGCCAGCGCGGCAGGAAGTCCTGCAACGCGGAGCGCTCGGCGCTCTGGATGAGAACTTGGCCGCGCTCGAGCCCGGCGCGCCGAGCGATCGCTGCCGCCACGGGTGGATAGACTTCGCACCGCAAGGCGTGCGACGCGACCAATGCCCGTCCCTGCTCGACGGCGCGCCCGAGAAATGTGTCCACCGCCGCGCGGCTCGGTGCCTCGGCGGCCAGCAGCGCGAGATGGGCAAACGGCGGCAACGCGAGAAGCTCGCGCTCCGCGAGCAGCGTCTGCGCGAACCGCTCGTAGTCGTGGTCGACCAGCGCGGCGTACAACGGGTGATCGGGGAAATCGGTCTGCACCAGCACTTCGCCCGGCAAGGCCCCGCGTCCGGCGCGGCCCGCGACCTGTTCGAGCAACGCGAATAGCCGCTCGGTGGCGCGAAAGTCGGCGCTGTAGAGCGCGTTGTCGGCGCCGAGGACGCCCACCAGCGTCAGCCGCGGAAAGTCGTGGCCTTTGGCGAGCATCTGGGTTCCGACCAGGATGTCGACTTCACCGGCGGCGATGGCGGTCCGCATCGTCCCAAACACGCCTCTGCGCCGCGTGCTGTCGCGGTCGACGCGCAGGATCCGCGCCCCAGGGTGCAGCTCCGAGAGCGCGCGTTCGAGCCGCTGGGTGCCGAAACCCAGCGGCACCAGGTCCTGATTGCCGCAATCCGGGCAGGCCGCGGGGACGCGTTCCGCGTGTCCGCAGTGATGGCAGCGCAGCACACCGGTGCTGCGGTGGACGACCAGGCGCGCGACGCAGCGCGGACACTGCGCCTTCCAGCCGCACGCCACGCAGAGCAGCGACGGGGCGAAGCCGCGCCGGTTGATGAACAAGAGAGACTGCTCCCCGCGTCGGACGCGCTCGGCGATCGCGGTGCGCAGCTCCGGGCCCAGTCCCTCGCGGCTGTCCGGGCTGCGACTGGGAACGAGCTTCACCACGGGCATGGCCGCTTGCGCGCTCGCGCGGCGCGGAAGCTTGAGCCAGCGGTAGCGCCCGCGCCGGGCGGCGGCGTAGGTCTCCAGGGCCGGCGTCGCGCTGCCCAGGATGACGGGCACCGCCCGCAGCCGCGCGCGATAGACCGCGACGTCGCGCGCGTGGTAGCGCACCCCCTCCTGCTGCTTGAACGACACGTCGTGCTCTTCATCGACGACGATCAGGCCGAGCTGCGGCAGCGGCGCGAAGACCGCGAGTCGCGTGCCGACGACGAGCTGCGCGTCCCCACGGGCCGCAGCGAGCCAGTGCTCGAGCCGCTCCGTCGCGGACAGAGCGCTGTGAAGCACCGCGACCCGCGCGCTCGGCAGCGCCGCTGCGATGCGCTGCAGAAGCTGCGGCGTCAGGTTGATCTCCGGCACGAGCAATAGCGCCTGGCGGCTCGCGGCGATGACGCGCGCCGCCGCGGCGAAGTAGACCTCGGTCTTGCCGCTGGCGGTCACGCCTTCCAGCAGCGAGGGCGCGAAGCCGGTGGGTTCGGGCAACGCGCCGGCGAGCGCCGCTCGCTGGTCGGCATTAAGCAGCAGGACGTCCGCTCCCGCGCCGGTGCCCTGCCGCACGGGCTCGCTGAGGCTTGGCCTGCGCGAGCCGCGCCGGCGCGTCGCGGTCGGGAGAGGAGGCAACATCTGGGCGAAGCATTGCCCGATCGGCTGCTGGTAATACCCGGCGACGAAACCGGCCAGCGCGCACAGGTCCGAAGGCAGCGGCGGCACGTCGCTGGCGACCTCGTCGATCGGTGCGAGCCGCTCCGGAGCGACCTCGCTGTCGCGAACGAGGTCAACTGCGACACCAAGCACGCGCCGCCGCCCCAACCGCACGCGGAGCAGAGAACCGCTATGGACGTCCAGCCCGGCAGGCAGCCAGTAATCGAACAGCCGGTCGACCGCAACCGGCAGGGCAACGCGGACGATGGCCACGTGAGTCCCTGACTTACGCGCGTCGCCACGGGCGAAAATCCGTGCGACTCGTGGTGTTCTGAATTGTGACAGGAGTTAGCAGCATTGCTTGCCAAGTCATTCTTTTTTCAGGACTCCGCCTTGTGGATAAATTTGTGCGTAAGTGGGTGCCCGCTGGGAAGGCACGCCCGATGCATTCGGCCGCCGCGCGCCGGCAGGCCGGGCGACTGCAAAAATATTACATACCCTTCATCGACTTACAGGGAGCCTACCCCAAGAGCCCCAGCGGCCGTATGGAGCGCGTCACAACGATCCCCATTTGTGCATAAGTGGGGCGCGGGAGAACGGGGTTTGGCCTTTTGTCAAGCCCTCGAAGAGCGAGGCTGCATGCGGGTTTCCGGCGATTTTCCCTCGGCGCCAGTGCGCGTGTGTCGCGCGTTACTGAGCGACTCGGCGTGCACGCAGGCGACGAGCGTGGCGACATTGTCGGGAGGCGTTTCCGGCACGACACCGTGGCCGAGGTTGAAAATAAAGCCGGGCTCGGGTCCCGCCGCCCGGAGGACCGCGCGGGCCTCGGCTTCGATGGCGACGGGCGTGGTCAACAACACCTGCGGGTCGAGATTGCCTTGCAGCGCGACGCGTGCGCCGATCCTGGCGCGCGCTGCGGCGATGTCGGTCGTCCAGTCAAGCCCGACGGCAGCGCATCCGCAGTCGGCGATGCGCTCGAGCCACTGGCCGCCACCCTTGGTGAAGACGATCGTGGGGACCGACGCGCCGTCCGCGCGCAGGCGCCGCAGAATACGCTCGATGTAGGCGAGTGAGAACTTCGCGTACGCGTCCGCGGAGAGCAGGCCGCCCCAGGTATCGAAGATCATCACTGCGTCCGCCCCGTGCCGGACCTGCTCGGCGAGGTACGCGGCGACGGCATCCGCATTGACCGCGAGGATGCGATGCAGAAGATCCGGGCGCGCGTACAGCAGGCGGCGCACGCGGGGGAAGTCGGCGCTGCCGCCGCCCTCGATCATGTAGCAGGCAAGCGTGAACGGGCTGCCGGCGAACCCGAGTAGCGGGACGCTGCCGTCCAAGGCACGCTTGATCGCAGCGACCGCGTCGAAAACGTAGGCGAGACGCGTGAGATCCGGCGCCGCCAGGCGCGCGATCGCCGCCTCGTCGGAGAGCGGCCGCTCGAAGCGCGGGCCTCCGCCTTCGACGAACGACAGGCCCAGTCCCATCGCGTCCGGGACGGTGAGAATGTCGGAGAACAGGATCGCCGCGTCGAGCGGGAAGCGAGCGAGCGGCTGCAAGGTCACCTCGGTCGCCAGCGCCGAATCCTGGCACAGCCGCATGAAGCTCCCCGCCCGCGAGCGCGTCGCGTTGTATTCCGGCAGGTAACGCCCGGCCTGGCGCATGAGCCAGATCGGGACATAGTCGGTCGCTTCGCGGCGCAGCGCGCGGAGTAGGGTATCGTTTCGGGGTCGCATCCCAGTGTGCTGAGTCAGAAATTCGCTCGATAGGTCGCGGCGCCTCATTGGCCAAAGCGGCGCCCATGCTGCGCTGCTCGACCTCACCGTAGCACGAACTACGGTTGCGGTCTCGCGCCTTGCCTGGCCGCCAAATCCGCGCGCTCCTTTAGCGTCGGAACTCCTGACTCGGCACACTAGCGCGTGTCGCCCCCGCAACCCGATGGGCGACGGCTGAACGATGCGATCTTGTCGCTTCAATGCGTGGGGAGCAAGCGCCGCCCACAAAGCCGCTCCAGGGTCGCCAGCGGCGAGCTCTCCGGCTCGTAGAGCGCCGTGACCGGCAGATGGATGGTCTGCTCGAGCATGTGCTGCCCGGAAACCGCCGCGTGCATGACCTGATCGGAGAAGCACAGCCACGTCGTCCCGGGCGCAAAGCGCACGGTTTGCTGCTCGCAGCGGCTCTGGTAGTCGAGATCGGCTTTGGCGCTGTCGTGAAGGCCCAGCATCAGATGATCGTACTCGCTGCGCACGCCCTTGGTCACCCGGAGCGAGGCCAGCAGCGCAGGCACCCCCGGAAGCGGGCGGCCGATCCGCGGCAGGAACGTTTGCGCCATCGTCGCGAACGCTTCGCCGACGCGCCAGACGCGGTCCTCGACCCGGCTGACGTTCGAGAACACGCGCAGGATGCGTTCGCCGTGGTTCGGGCGCGAAGGGAAGGCGTCGATGTGCAGCCGCGCGTCGTCCTTCCGCCACGACAGCGCCCGCCCGACCGCGGGCTGCGGGCGAAAGCTCGTGCGCGCCCGCTTGACGTAGGGCGCGTAGCGCGGGCAGAGCGCGGTAACCAGGTCGGCCGCGCACGTGGCGAACCTTCCGATCATGCGCGCCAGCGCGGCGAGATCGGGAGGGGCCCCGCGCGCGCCCTTGAGCGCGTCGCCGTCGAGGCTGATGTTCTTCGCCCGCGCGTCCGACCACTCCGGCGAGAGGAAGCGAAGCTCGTCGGAAGAGAGCGCGAACGCCAGGTGCGGCAGCACCAGCACGCCGCCGCCCTCGAGCGTCCGGATTGCGGTCTGCTGCGCCTCGGGTGCAAGCGCCGGCCGCCAGCTCGTCAGGTCGACCGAAACGATATCCGTCATCCGCAGCAGCTTACCGCGGAAGCTCGGAGGCTCCCATCAGAAATTCATCGATCGCCCGCGCGCATTGGCGACCCTCGCGAATCGCCCACACGATCAGCGACTGGCCGCGCCGCGTGTCGCCGGCGGCGAAGACCTTCGGCATAGATGTTTGGTAGGTTTCGGTGTCGGCCGCGATGTTGCCGCGCGCATCGTACTTCACGCCGAGTTCGTCGAGCATGCCCTCATGCACGGGGTGCACGTAGCCCATCGCGAACAACACGAGATCGGCCTTGAGCTCGAACTCGCTCCCCGGCACATCGTGCAGCTTGCCGTCCTTCCAGTCGACGCGGCAGGCGACGAGCGCCTTGACCTTGCCGCCCTCGCCGCGGAATGCCTTGGTCTGCACCGCCCAGTCGCGTTCGCAGCCTTCCTCGTGCGAGGTCGACGTGCGCAGCTTGATCGGCCAGTACGGCCATACCAGCGGCTTGTTCTCATGCACGGGCGGTTGCGCCAGCAACTCGAACTGTACGATCGAGGCAGCACCCTGACGGTTCGACGTACCGACGCAGTCCGAGCCCGTATCGCCCCCCCCGATGATGACCACGTGTTTGCCGTGCGCGGAGAGCGGTGGCACGTCCGCGTCGCCGGCGACGCGCCGGTTTTGCAGCGGCAGAAAGTCCATCGCGTAGTAAATGCCCTCGAGCGCGCGCCCAGGTACGTTCAGGTCGCGCGGATGCTCCGATCCGGCGGTGATCGCGACGGCATCGAACTCTTCGACGAGCGCGCTCGCCGGCACTGAGCCGGCTGCCGTGCCGCCGATGTGCACGCCGACGCGAAATTCGACGCCCTCGGCCCGCATCTGCGCGACGCGACGGTCAATGTGGAATTTCTCCATCTTGAAGTCGGGGATCCCATAGCGCAGCAGGCCGCCGATACGGTCGTTCTTCTCGAACAGCACGACGTCGTGACCCGCCCGCGCGAGCTGCTGCGCGCAAGCCATGCCGGCCGGGCCGGATCCCACGACGGCGACGCGTTTGCCCGTCCTCGCCGACGGCGGCTGCGGCATGACCCAGCCTTCTTCCCACGCCCGATCGATGATGAAGTGCTCGATCGACTTGATCCCGACCGGATCGGTGTTGATGTTGAGCGTGCATGCCGCCTCGCAGGGCGCCGGGCACACGCGGCCGGTGAACTCCGGAAAATTGTTCGTCGAGTGCAGCACGTCGAGCGCCTGGCGCCATTCGTGCCGGTAGACCAGATCGTTCCAGTCAGGGATGATGTTGTTGACCGGGCAGCCCGATTGGCAAAACGGGATCCCGCAATCCATGCAGCGCGCGCCCTGCGTCGCCGCCTCGTCGTCCTTGAGCGTCAGGATGAATTCGCGGTAGTTGCGAATCCGCTCCTCGACCGGGAGTACGACCTCCTTGATCCGCTCGAGCTCCATGAAGCCGGTGATCTTGCCCATCACGCCGCCTGCGTCGGAATAGTCGCGGCGTCGGCGCACGTCCGCGCCCCGTCTGTCGCCGGGAGCGTGGATGAACGCGAGGAGCAGCGCCGGCTAAATGCACCAGAGACGACAGCGCACGCGGGCTTCACGCAGCCTCTTTCTGCCTGCTCGCCCCCGCGTTGTCCGACTTGAGCTTCGCGGCGTACTGCTCGCCGACGGCCCGCCGGTACTCGTGGGGGAACACCTTCGCGAATCTGCCGCGCGCCGCCTCCCAATGATCCAGGATCGCCAGCGCCAGCGTGCTGCCGGTGAACCGCAGGTGCCGCTCGATCAGCGTTCGCAACAGCGATTCGTCGGTCTGGCCCGCGTGCAGGACTCGCCCCTTGCCCGCCGCTGCCAGCTCCTTCTCGGCGCGCAGCTGGTCGGCCTCCGGTAGCACCCGCTCGAGCGTCACCATCGACGTGTTGCAGCGCTCGGCGAAAGTGCCGTCCTCGTCGTACACGTAGGCGATGCCACCGCTCATGCCGGCGGCGAAGTTCCGCCCCGTGCGCCCGAGCACGACGACCGTGCCGCCGGTCATGTATTCGCAGCCGTGATCGCCGGTACCCTCGACGACCGCCCTCGCCCCCGAGTTGCGCACACAGAAGCGCTCGCCTGCGACGCCGCGGAAATACGCCTCGCCGTCGATCGCGCCGTACATCACCGTATTGCCGACGACGATGTTCTCTTCCGGCCGCGCCGGCGACTCGGGGTCGGGGTAGACGACGATGCGCCCGCCGGAAAGACCTTTGCCGACGTAATCGTTGGTCGCGCCCTGCAGCTCGAAGCTGACGCCGCGAGCGAGGAACGCGCCGAAGCTCTGCCCCGCGATGCCGTTGAACGCGACGTGCAGCGTATCCTCGGGCAGCCCCTCGTGACCGTGGCGCCGGGCGATGGTGCCCGAAAGCATCGCGCCAACGGAGCGATGCGCGTTGCGGATGCGGTATTCCAGGCGCACCGGCTTCTTCTGCTCGATCGCCGGCGCGCCGTCGGCGATCAGCTGGTGGTCGAGCGCGCGCGCCAGTCCGTGGTCCTGCGCCTCGCAGTTGTAACGCGCCACGCTCGCCGGCACCTGCGGCTGGTAGAAGACCCTCGAGAAGTCGAGGCCCCGCGCCTTCCAATGATCGATGCCCGTGCGCATGTCGAGCAGGTCCGAGCGGCCGATCAGGTCGCTGAACCTGCGGATACCCAGCTTGGCCATGATCTCGCGCACTTCCTCGGCGACGAAGAAGAAATAATTGACGACGTGCTCGGGCTGCCCCGTGAATTTCTTGCGCAGCTCCGGATCCTGCGTAGCGATGCCGACCGGACAGGTGTTCAGATGGCATTTGCGCATCATGATGCAGCCTTCGACGACCAGCGGTGCCGTCGCGAAGCCGAACTCGTCGGCGCCGAGCATCGCGCCGATCGCAACGTCGCGGCCGGTCTTCATCTGGCCGTCGACCTGCACCGCGATGCGGCCGCGCAGCCGGTTCAACACCAGCGTCTGCTGCGTTTCGGCGAGCCCCAGCTCCCACGGCGTACCCGCGTGTTTGATCGACGATACCGGCGAGGCGCCTGTGCCGCCATCGTGGCCGGCGATCGTCACGTGATCGGACTTGGCCTTGGCCACGCCCGCGGCGACCGTGCCCACGCCGACTTCGGACACGAGTTTGACCGAGATCGAGGCTAACGGATTCGCGTTCTTCAGATCGTGGATCAGCTGCGCCAGGTCTTCGATCGAATAGATGTCGTGGTGCGGCGCCGGCGAAATCAGCCCGACCCCGGGAACGGAAAAGCGGATCCGCGCGACGTACTCCGAGACCTTGTGACCGGGAAGCTGTCCACCCTCCCCGGGCTTCGCGCCCTGTGCCATCTTGATCTGCAGCTGATCGGCGTTAACCAGATATTCGGCGGTGACGCCGAAGCGGCCCGAAGCGACCTGCTTGATCTTCGAGCGCAGGGAATCACCTTCCTTCAGCGCCACGTCGACGACGACGCCGTCGAGCCGCGATTTCAGCGTCTCGCCTTTTTTCACCGGGAGATAGCGGTGCGCGTCTTCGCCGCCCTCGCCCGTATTCGACTTGCCGCCGATGCGGTTCATCGCCACCGCCAGCGTCGTGTGCGCTTCGGTGGAAATCGAGCCCAGGCTCATCGCCCCGGTCGCGAAGCGCTTGACGATCTCGGCCGCGGGCTCGACCTCGTCGAGCGGCACCGGTTCCGCGGCGAATCTGAATTCGAACAGGCCACGCAGCGTCATCAACCGCTTGCCCTGCTCGTTGACCAGCCGCGCGAAGTCGCGGTAGGTCGCGTGGCTGTTCGCGCGCGCCGCGTGCTGGAGCTTGGCGATCGAGTCCGGCGTCCACATGTGCTCTTCGCCGCGGACGCGGTACATGTACTCGCCGCCGGCGTCGAGCGCGTCGCGCAGGACCGGGTTGTCGCCGAACGCGAGCTGATGCAACAGGTACGCTTCCTCGGCGACCTCGAACAGGCCGATGCCCTCGATGTTGCTGGCCGTTCCGGTGAAATACTTCTCGATGAACGCCGAGTTGAGCCCGACCGCCTCGAAAATCTGCGCTCCGCAATACGACTGGTAGGTCGAGATGCCCATCTTGGACATGACCTTGTACAGACCCTTGCCGATCGCCTTGACGAACCGCTTGGCCGACTCTTCAGGCGAGACCTCGGGCACGTACTCGTGCAGCTGGGTGACCGACTCCAGAGCGAGGTAGGGATGGATCGCCTCGGCGCCGTACCCGGCGAGCAGCGCGAACTGATGCACCTCGCGCACCGAGCCCGTTTCCACGACCAGGCCCGTGCTCGTGCGCAGACCCTTGCGAACCAGGTGCTGATGCACCGCGGCCGTCGCCAGCAGCGCCGGGATTGGCATCAGCTGCGCCGACACATTGCGATCGGAAACGATGAGGATGTTGTAGCCGAGCTTGATCGCGTCCTCGGCGTGCGCGCACAGGCTCGCCAGCGCCGCCTCCATGCCGGCGGCGCCCCACGCCGCCGGATAGCAAATATCGAGCTCGAGCGAGCGGAACGTGCCGCCCGTGAACAACTCGATATGGCGGATCTTCTCCATCTCGCCGGCAGTGAGGATCGGCTTCTCAGCCTCGAGCCGCATCGGCGGGTCGGTCTCGTCGATCCCCAGCAGATTCGGGCGCGGGCCGACAAAGGTGACCAGCGACATCACCAGTTCCTCGCGGATCGGATCGATCGGCGGGTTCGTCACCTGCGCGAAGAGCTGCTTGAAGTAGTTGTACAGGACCTTCGGCCGGTTGGAGAGCACCGGCAGCGCCGCGTCGTTACCCATCGAGCCGACCGCTTCCTCGCCGGTTTCAGCCATCGGCGCGAGCAGAATCTTGAGGTCTTCCTGCGTGTAGCCGAAGGCCTGTTGGCGATCGAGCAGCGACACCGACGACTTCTGCGGCGGCGCCGGATCGGGCAGCGCGTCGAGGGCGATGCGCGAGCGATCGATCCAGGCGCGATAGGGCTTCGCCGTCGCCAGCGTGCGTTTCAACTCCTCGTCGTCGATGATCCGTCCCTGCTCGGTGTCGACCAGCAGCATCTTCCCAGGTTGCAGGCGCCACTTCTTGATCACCTTGCGCTCCGGGATGTCGAGCACGCCGACTTCGGAGGCCAGGATCACGTAGTTGTCGTCAGTGACGACATAGCGCGCGGGGCGCAGGCCATTGCGGTCGAGCGTGGCGCCGATCTGGCGGCCGTCGGTGAACGCCATCGCCGCCGGGCCGTCCCAGGGTTCCATCAACGCCGCGTGGTACTCGTAGAAGGCGCGCCGGTCCTCGTCCATCAGCGGATTGCCGGCCCACGCTTCCGGGATCATCAGCATCATCGCGTGGGCAAGCGGATAGCCGCCCATGAGCAGCAGCTCGAGTGCGTTGTCGAACGAAGCCGAGTCGGATTGCCCGTCATAAATCAGCGGCCAGACCTTATCCAGATCGGCGCCGAGCACGGAGCTCGCGATCGCCTGCTGGCGGGCGCGGATCCAGTTGACGTTGCCCCGCAGCGTGTTGATCTCCCCGTTGTGGCACACCAGCCGGAATGGGTGCGCCAAGTCCCACGTGGGGAACGTGTTGGTCGAGAAGCGCTGGTGCACCATGGCCAGCGCCGACACCATGGTCTGGTCCTTGAGATCGCGGTAATACTCGCCGACCTGATGCGCGAGCAGCATGCCCTTGTACACGATCGTGCGCGTCGACATCGACGGCACGTAGAACTCCTTGCCGTGGCGGAGCTTCAGCGCCTGGATCGCATGCCCCGAACGCTTGCGGACGATGTAGAGCTTGCGCTCGAGCGCGTCCTGGTCGAGCTCGTTGGCGCCACGCGCGATGAACACCTGGCGGATGACCGGTTCGACTTCCTTGGTCCGCTCGGACAGGCCGGAATTGTCGGTCGGGACGTCGCGCCAGCCGAGCAGGGTCTGGCCCTCGGCCGCGATGGCGCGCTCGATCTCCTGCTCGCAGGCCATGCGCGACGCCGGCTCCTTGGGGAGGAACACCATGCCGACGCCGTATTGCCCGATTGCGGGCAGTGTCAGGCCCTGGCGGCCGCAGACGCGGCGCAGGAACGCATCCGGCATCTGGATCAGGATCCCCGCCCCGTCGCCCTGTAGTGGATCGGCGCCGGTCGCGCCCCGGTGCGTGAGATTCTTCAGGATCTGCAGCGCCTGGGCGATGATGGCGTGGCTTTTCTGGCCTTTGATGTGCGCGATGAAGCCCAGCCCGCAAGCATCGTGCTCGTTGCGAGGGTCGTACAGGCCCTGTTTCCCCGGCGGGAAGCGCGTCGAATCCACTGCCATCCGTTCCTCGTTGTCCTTACCGCCTCTCAAACGCACCGGCGTCGACTGCCGTCTTGATTTGACCGAAATCGGGTCGGCAAAGTCGCACCTGTGAAAGTTGTTCATACTAGCGACATTGTTGCAACGCGGCAACCGCGGCTGCGCCCAGGCGCCAACGGCCGTTTCCGGCCGCCGAAAGCACTTGCGCCGGCCAAGGACTTGCGCTTTAATCTCAACAAAGTGGCCTATATGCTTGTCGCAACGTTCAAAATCGGCGGCTGAGGCCGAATGTTTAGGACAACATCATTAGGGACCCGCTCATGGCGCCAAACCGTATGAATGCTCACTGGCTGCGGCTTGCCCTCGCCACGCTTGCGATCGGCGCGCTCACGATCCTGGGCGGGTGCGGTGGCGGGAGCGGCGCCCCGAACAACCCGTTCGCGCCGCCGCCGACGACACCCGGCCCGGTGTCGATCTTGCCCTCGGCCGCGACAATCTACTCCAATACGCCGGCGACGCTGACGGTCGTCGGCGGCGTTCCCCCCTACTTCGTCGTGTCGAGTAATACGGCGATCCTGCCCATCGGCGCATCCGTCACCAACGGCACGGTCGTGCTGCTGCCAGCCAACGTTCTAGCCGATACCGCCGTCCTGATCACGGCCCAGGATTCAGTCGGCACCAAGGCGTCTGCGACCGTTACGGTAAAAGCCGCGCCGATCTTCAATACGCTGACGGTCACGCCGGCATCGACGGCATGCGGCGCCAATACCGTTTGCTCCGGCCAGACCGCGACGGCGAAGGTGACCGTCACCGGCGCCGGCGGCGTCGGCATCCCGAATCGTCAAGTCAAGTTCGACGTTGTGGCGGGCGCGTTCGCGATCCAGAGCAGCGACCCGGCGAACCCGCTCGTGTCGACGCTCACGGTCGTGTCGGACCAGTTCGGCGTCGCGCAGGTGATCATCCAGGCGAGCGCGAGCGCGCCGACGCAACCCGCGCTGCTGCGCGCGACGGAGCTGACCACCGGCAACCAGCAAACCGCTCAGTTCACGATCGTGCAAACGATCAACGGGCAGGCCGTGCTGTCGGTCGTTCCGTCCACTGCGACGATCACCGGACCCGATTCCGCAACGTGTTCGAGCGGTTTCCGCATCGACTACTACATTTATGGTGGAACGCCGCCGTATCGGGTCACGTCGACCTTCCCCAATTCGGTGACTTTGGTCAATTCCATCGTGCTTGCGAGCGGACAGCCGTTCAGCGCGATCACCAACGGCAGTTGCGTGAACCCGCTGGTGTTCTCGATCGTCGACGCGATCGGCCTGCAGACGACAGCCTTGTTGATCAACAATCCCGGGACGGGAGCTCCCCCGACGGCGCCGCCGCCGGCGCTCAATGCGTCGCCGGGAAGCCAGACCGTGCCGGTATGCACGGGTGCAACGGCTAGCGTGCTGATCACCGGCGGGACTCCGTCGTATAGTGTCTCGGCCTCGACGGTCAGCGGCGTGACCCCGGTTGTGACGAATTCGGACGGCTCGTCGCTGCCGGTGCCCGCGCCGGGATATATCAATATCACCGGCATGGTCACGGCCGCGGGTACCTATAACTTCATCGTTGCTGACTCAAGCGTCCCGCAGCAGACGGTGGCATTCAAGATCACCTGTAGCTGAGCGATTCGCTGTCGAGAAAACAACGGCGCCTTCGGCGCCGTTGTTTTCGCCAACGCTCCGAATCGGCGCTCAGACAGCCAAGACCGTCGCCAACTGCTCGCTCGTGATGTCGCGGCGGATCGTGGCGCGACCCAGCGACTCGAGTAACACGAATCGCACCGCGCGGTTGTCGGCCTTCTTGTCGCGCGCCATCAGCTTGAGCCATGCTTCACGCTCCATTGACGGCGCACGGGTGGGCAGTTGCGCCCGTTCAATCAGCGTGCGCAGCCTCTCCGCCGCCTCGATGGGAAATCCCGCTGCCAGTGCGGAAAGGCGCGAAGCGAGGACCATTCCCGCCGCGACGGCCTCGCCATGCAGCCACGTCCCGTAGCCGGTTTCCGTTTCGATCGCGTGCCCGAATGTGTGTCCAAAGTTCAGCAGCGCCCGCTCTCCGGTCTCGTGCTCGTCGGCGGCCACGATCTCGGCCTTGATG
>JBGPYP010000359.1:0-2589 GCA_041493285.1 Casimicrobiaceae bacterium | reverse complement strand
GATCCGTCGCGATGTCATTTTCTCGCGGACCCGTTGGTCAAGAGTCAGGGAGGCACGCGTCCGACCGGCACCTATCCACCCAATGCGTACGGGTTGTACGACATGGCGGGCAACGTCTGGGAATGGGTGGCCGACTGGCACAGCAGCGACTACTACAGCGCCGGCGACGTCCGCGATCCGCGCGGTCCCGAGTCGGGCACGATGCGGATCGTCCGCGGCGGATCGTGGGTGAACGAAGATGTCGGGATGCTTCGGTGTGCGTACCGGCACAAGGTACCGCCCGACACCTACGCCTACAGCGTGGGCTTTCGGATCGTGTGTGCCGTTTGACGTTGACTAAGTGGACAGTCGCCACGAGTTAGCGCCCCGCGAACAGTAACAATGGACCGAAGCGCCCGCGGCTCTCGCGAGCGCGAAGGCGAGAGCGACCATTGACTCCCGAAGACTACGATCGCGCCCGGCGGCTGCTGATGCGGCGCGATCCGGTTCTTGGTCGCGCCATCAAACACATCGGTCCCTGCGGCCTCGCGGCGCGCCAGCGCCACGATCACCTGACGGCGCTCATCGGCGCGATCGTCAGCCAGCAGCTGTCGACCAAAGCGGCGGCGACGATTTTCGGCCGCCTCGTCGCGCTTTTTCCTGGCGCCGACATTCCCGGCGCGGCGGCGATCGATGCGCTCGGCGCCGACACGCTGCGCGGTGTCGGCCTGAGCGGACAGAAGGTCGGCTATCTGCGCGATCTCTGCGCGCGGATCGCCGACGGCCGGCTGCAGCTCGACGAGCTCGACGCGCTGGCAGACGACGAGGTGGTGGAACGGCTGACGGCGGTGAAAGGCTTTGGCCGCTGGACGGCGGAAATGTTCCTGATGTTCCGGCTGCATCGCCCCGACGTGCTCCCCGTGGGCGATCTGGGGATCGTCAAGGCCATTCGGAAACTGTATGGATTGCGGAAAGCGCCGGACGCCAAACGCATGCTGAAGATGGGCGAGGCGTGGCGGCCGTATCGATCGGTGGCGTGCTGGTATTTGTGGCAAACGCTGAGAGCGCCTGCGGCCAGCGTGAGGCGCCGGAGGGAAGCGCCGCGAAGCGGCGCCGCCGAGCGCGAGCGAGCGACAGCCCTGAGCCAAAAGCGCTGGGGGTGGGGCCCCGGCGCCGTGAAAAAGGTGGGGCCCCGCGAGCATAAGAAAATGCAATCGGCTACAGCGACTTCAGGTACAGCAATACGTAGCCTGCCACGATCGCGATGAGCGTTCCCCGCTCGCTGAAGAGAGTCTCGCGCCAGGAGTACGCGGCCTGACTCGGCGCGTGCGCGACGCGCACCCGCGTCGGAACCCACCGCGGCACGCGGGCGGCATACGCGCGATAGCTGTCGCCAAAGCGCGCCGCGAGGAGTTGTTCTTCCCATCGCACGATGGCGTGATACTCGAGGCCGAGGACGACGATGATGAGGGGCGCCAGCCAGACGAGCCGCGCGCACACCGCAAAGCCGACCCACAGGGCGATGTTGCCGAGATACAGTGGATTGCGAACGAGCGAAAAAGGCCCCGTCGAAATCAGCGGACCCAGACGGTCGCTGCGCGTTCGGGAGATGACGCCGATATGGTGCACCGCCCAGAGTCGCAGCGCTTCGCCGGCGAACACGAATGCGGCGCCCAGCAGCCAAGACGTGAGCTTGATGTCGCCACTTCCGGGAACGAGAACGATTGCCGCCGCCAACGGCAGCGGTAGCCAAGTCCGATGCCGAAAGAGCCAGCCGCCCGCGCGCAGGGTTGTGTTCGGATCTGCCTGTCTGGGCTGAGGTTGCGGAGATGTCGTGGTGGTGACCCCGAGCCGCGAGTATAAACCGACTCCCGTTCCCTTGTGACACCGGCATCTCCACTGATATAATTCCGGACTAGTTCGGTCGTATATCCCGATGTCCTCATCCACCTCACCAGCCGCGTCATCCGCCGAGTCTCCGGTTGCCTCCGGCGCCCCGGCCGTGGACCGTTCGGCCGGCGTGTCGATCCTCGACCTCATCGGTCGCACGCCGCTCGTGCGTCTTCGCCGGTTCGAGCGCGAGACGCCCGGCGTCGAGATCTACGCAAAGGCCGAATGGCAGAACCCGGGTGGTTCGGTGAAGGACCGCGCGGCGGCGCGGATGATTGCGGAAGGCGAAGCATCCGGCGCCTTGAAGCCGGGTCTTACGATTCTCGACGCCACGTCGGGCAACACCGGGATTGCGTTCGCGATGATCGGCGCAGCGCGCGGCTACCAAGTCAAGCTGTGCCTGCCGCAGAACGCGAGCACCGAACGGAAGCTGATTCTGAGTGCGCTTGGCGCCGAGCTCGTGTTGACCGATCCGCTCGAGGGGACCGACGGCGCGATCCGGGAGGCGAGACGGCTGCACGCGTCCGAGCCGGGGCGGTATTTTTACGCGGACCAGTACAACAACGACGCCAACTGGCGCGCTCATTACGACACCACGGCGCCCGAAATCATCGAGCAGACGAGCGGCAGCCTCACGCACTTCGTCGCCGGCCTCGGGACGAGCGGCACGTTTGTCGGCGTCGGGCGCCGGCTGCGTCGCTTCAATGCGGCGATCAAGCT
>JBGPYP010000305.1:0-3286 GCA_041493285.1 Casimicrobiaceae bacterium | reverse complement strand
GCCGTTCGAGTCGCACGACTGGTTCGACCCCAACGCGACGCTCAAATCCTTCGCGTTTCTGCCGCTGCGCACCGCGCATACCTTCGGGCTGCTCGGGCTGGGGAGCGAAACGCCAGGGCGGTTCTACGCCGGCATGGGCACCGTCTACCTTACGCGCCTGGCCGAGCTTGCCAGCGTCGCAACGGCGCGCTTCCTCCCCCAATCCTGACGCCGATGGCCAGCACACGCCACGAGGTCGCGACCACGCGCTCGGGCGCGGACGCGGCGTTGCTCGCGGCTTACGCGCAGTATCTCGCGACGCGACCGGTGCGCACGCGCGAGGCTTACTTGCGCGATATCGGCGTGCTCAAGGCGCTGGCAGGCGACGCGGCCGTCACGACGCTGCCGGCGGCGACGCTGCGGCGATTCCTGGCCGCCTTGCACGCGCGCGGGCTTTCCGGACGCAGCCTCGCCCGGATCCTGTCCGGGTGGCGGGCGTTTTACCGTTTCGCCATCGAGCGCGATCCCGCGCTGAAGGACGACCCCTGCGCGGGGCTCAAGGCGCCGAAGATGGCGCGGCGGCTGCCCGCGGTGCTTTCACCCGACGAAGCGGTCCGGCTGGTCGCGATCGACGGCGACGATCCGCTCGCGGTTCGCGATCGGGCGCTGTTCGAGCTTGCGTATTCGTCGGGACTGCGGCTCTCCGAGCTCGCAGGGCTTGACGTCGGTGGTGTCGATCTCGCGACGGGCGAGGTGCGCGTTTGGGGCAAGGGTTCCAAGGAGCGCATCGTTCCCGTCGGCGGACCCGCCCGTGAGGCCATCCGCGCGTGGCTCTCTGTGCGCGCAGGCCTGCCGATCACGGATGCGGAGGCGATGTTCCTCGCGCGATCGGGCCGGCGCATCGGCCCTCGCGCGATCGAGTCGCGGCTCGCTGCGTGGGCAGTCAAGCGCGGCCTCGCCCAGCATGTGCACCCGCACATGCTTCGCCATTCCTTCGCTTCGCACGTGCTGCAGTCATCCGGCGACCTGCGCGCGGTGCAGGAAATGCTCGGGCACGCGAGCATCGCCAGCACGCAGGTTTACACGCACCTCGACTTCCAGTATCTGGCGAAAGTCTACGACCAGGCACATCCGCGCGCGAAGGCTAAAGCAAAGCCTTACCGCAAAGACGCCAAGGACGCGAAGTAGAGCTTGAGGTTGTTTTTCTTGGCGTACCTTGCGCCGTTTGCGGTACAGCTTCTCCCGCTCTAATCCAGCACGGCCACGATTCCCGGGACCCACGGCAGGTCGGTGACGCCCGGGTCGATGCCTGCCTGCTTGAGCAGCGTCGTGAGCTGCCCTCGGTGGTGTGTGCCGTGGTTGAACATGTGAATGGCAGCGACGGCGGCGGGCAGGCGCCGCGTCTTGCCGTCCACGACGCTCGTGTACACCAGCGGCGCGGCGAGCCATTCGGCGAGAACGTTGCCCGCCCAGTTCAGCATGGCCCGATCGGTCGCCTCGCGCTCGCGGGAGAGCTCGTCGAAGCTCGCGAACATGTCGGCGCCGAATTGCGGATAAGTGCATTGCGGGCCGACGAAACGACCGAGCCACATGCGATCGGCCCAGAGCAGGTGATTGAGCGTCCCGTGAATCGAGCCGAAGAACGCCCCGCGGTCGCGCCTGCGCTCGCTGTCAGCCATCGTGGCGCAGAGCTCGTACAACCGCTCGTTCATCCAGCGATTGTAGCGCGCCATGAGTTCGCAGTAGTCGGGCGTGATCATTGAATAAGTGAACGAGGTGAGAAGTGAGGAAGCGAGCGGTGCGCGGCGTGCGCATCTCCTTCACCGGTTCACTAGTTTACTGCTTTGCTTTCTCACCATGCACACAAGAAAAAGGGGGCGCTTTCGGCGCCCCCAATAGCCACTGAGGAGAAACGAGATCGAACGTCGCCTACCGATTACTCCACCCGTTCGCCGTGGAGACTCACATCCAGACCTTCGCGCTCCTCTTCCTCGGAGACGCGCAGACCGATGACCATGTCGATGACCTTGAGGATGATGAAGCTGCCCACGCCGCTGTACACCAGCGTCGTCGCGACCGCGCCGAGCTGCACCAGCGTGGATGCGTCGGCACCACTGATGTCCTTGACGTTGAAGAAGCCGGTCAGGATCGCGCCGACGATACCGCCGATGCAGTGCACGCCGAACGCGTCGAGCGAATCGTCGTAGCCAAACGCTTTCTTGACCGTGGTCGCAGCGAAGAAGCACAGCACGCCCGCAGCGATACCGATCACCAGCGCGCCGGTGGCGCCGACGAAGCCTGACGCGGGCGTGATCGCCACCAGGCCCGCGACCGCGCCCGACGCGATGCCGAGCACCGACGGCTTGCCCTTGACCATCCACTCGGTGAACATCCACGCCAACGCGGCGACGGCCGTCGCGAACTGGGTGACGAACATCGCCATGCCGGCTCGGCCGTCGGCTGCGACCGCCGAGCCGGCGTTGAAGCCGAACCAGCCGACCCACACGAGCGAGGCGCCGATCACGCTCACCTTGCCCTTGTGGAGGTAGCTCGCCAGGACCCAGGTGATGGTGGCCGCCGCGGCCGACGTGTTGGTCACGATGAACGCGCTCGCCGCGAGGCCGCCGGCGGTGACCGCCGAGCCGGCGTTGAAGCCGAACCAGCCGAACCAGAGCAGGCCGGCGCCGAGGACCGTCATCGGCACGTCGTGCGGGGTCATCGACTCACCGTTCGTCGTGCGGCGTCCGATCAGGAGGGCGACGATCAGGGCGGAGACGCCGGAGCTGATGTGGACGACCGTGCCACCGGCGAAGTCGAGCGCACCGAGCTTGTAGAGCCAGCCGTCGGTCGACCAGACCCAGTGGGCGAGCGGCGAATAGACCAGGATCGACCAGAGGATCGTGAACAGGACGAAGGCGCCGAAGCGCTTGCGCTCGGCGAACGCGCCGGTGATCAGCGCCGGGGTGATGGCCGCGAACATCAGCTGGAAGGTCGCGAACAGCACGAACGGGACCGTCGTCGCGTAATCCGGGCTGGGCGTCAGGCCGACGCCGTTGAACATCGCGAAGTCAAGGCCGCCGATCAGCCCGAGGCCGCCGATGTCGGGCCCGAACGCAAGGGTGAAGCCGATCAGGACCCATACGACGCTGACCAGGGCGAGGCCGAAGAAGCTGTGCATGACCGTCGAGAGGACGTTCTTGCTACGGACCAGGCCGCCGTAGAAGAGGGCCAGCCCCGGCAGCATGATCATGACCAGGGCGGACGACATCAACAGCCAGGCGGTATCTCCGGTGTCCATCCCGCGTTC
>JBGPYP010000178.1:0-5540 GCA_041493285.1 Casimicrobiaceae bacterium | reverse complement strand
GGCGTGCCCGAGCTGCCGCTCGCGCACGAGCGCCTGCTCGCCGGCGACGACGTCGCCATCGGGCCGAACCGCTGGCACGTGATCCCGGGGCACGGCCACTCGCCCGAGCACGCCTCGCTCTACTGCGCGGGCCTGAGCGTGCTCATTTCCGGCGACATGCTGCTGCCGAAGATCAGCACCAACGTGAGCGTGTGGCCGATCGAGCCCGACGGCGACCCGCTCGGCCGCTTCCTGGCTTCGCTCGGCCGGTTCGAGGGACTGCCACCCGAGACGCTGGTGCTGCCGTCGCACGGACTGCCTTTCGTCGGCATCCACGCGCGCGTCGAGCAGTTGCGCGCGCACCACGCGGCTCGGCTCGGCGAGCTTGAAGCCGCCACCGCGGCCGCTCCGGCGACCGCGGCCGCGATCGTGCCGTTGCTGTTCCGGCGCCAACTCGATGTCCAGCAGCGCTTTTTCGCGATGGGCGAGGCGATTGCGCACCTGAACCATCTATGGCACGCGGGCCGCGTGAAACGCATTCGCGCCGACGGCGTGTTCCACTTCGGCCGCCGCTGACGCGAGCCGCCAAAATCCAACTCCGGGGGAAACCCGACATGGCCGCCACCGATACCGCGAACGCAAGCCCGCCGCAGCCGCAATACGATCCCGTCGCCCTCGCGGAGTGCTTCGCCAGCGCGGCGGACAAGAGCGCGAAGCTTCTCGGCGACTTCGTCGCCCGGCAGGCCGCCACGGGCCACTCGTTGGCCAGCGACGAGTTCGGGCTGACCAAGGCATTCCTCGAGCTGGCCGCGAAGATGCTGTCGAACCCCTATCGTCTAGCCGAGGCGCAGCTCAACCTGTTATGGGAATATTCGGCGCTCTGGCAGTCATCCATGCTGAAGCTCATCGGCCACCCGGTTGCGCCGGTCGCCGAGCCGGCGAAAAGCGACAAACGCTTTCGGCACGAGGATTGGCAGGAACACTTCCTGTTCGACTACGTCAAGCAGTCGTACCTGATCACCGCGCGTTGGCTGCACAGCGCGGTCGCGAGCGTCGAGGGACTCGACGAGCACACGCGCAAGAAAGTCGATTTCTTCACCCGCCAGTACATCGACGCCCTGGCGCCGTCCAACTTCGCGCTCACCAACCCCGAGGTCTTCCGGGAGACGATCGCCTCTGGCGGTCAGAACCTCGTCAAGGGTCTCAACAACCTCCTCGACGACATCGAACGCGGCAACGGCCAGCTCAAGATCTCGATGACCGACAGCAAGGCGTTCGAGCTTGGCGTCAACATCGCGACGACGGCGGGGCACGTCGTGTTCCAGAACGACCTGATGCAGTTGATCCAGTACGAGCCGGCGACGAAGAAGGTCGCGAAACGGCCGCTGTTGATCATGCCACCGTGGATCAACAAGTACTACATCCTCGATCTGCGCGAAAAGAATTCGTTGGTGAAATGGTGCGCGGCGCAGGGGCTCACCGTGTTCGTCATCTCGTGGGTCAACCCCGACGAGCGCCACGCCGCCAAGGATTTCGAAGACTACATGCTCGAGGGCCCGCTGGCGGCGCTCGACGCGATTGAGAAGGCGACGGGCGAGAAGAGCATCAATGTCCTCGGCTATTGCCTGGGCGGAACCTTGCTGGCGGCAACCCTGGGGTATCTCGCGGCGAAGAAGGACAAGCGCATCGCGAGCGCGAGCTTCATGGCCTCGCTCATCGATTTCTCCGGCGCCGGCGAGCTCGACGTGTTCATCGACGAGGACCAGGTCTCCTCGTTGGAGCGCAAGATGAGCGAGCGCGGCTATCTCGAAGGTGCGCACATGGCGAACACCTTCAATATGCTTCGGAGCAACGACCTCATCTGGTCGTTCGTCATCAACAACTACCTCATGGGCCGCGATCCGTTCCCGTTCGATCTGCTGCATTGGAACCAGGACTCGACGCGGATGCCCGCGAAGATGCACAGCTTCTACCTGCGCAACATGTACATGAAGAACAACCTGCGCGAGCCGGGCGGCATCACGCTCGTGGGAACGCCGATCGACGTCTCCCAGGTCGCGATCCCGACGTACTTCGTCTCCGCGGTCGAGGATCACATCGCGCCGTGGAAGACCACATATGCGGGGACGCAGTTGTTCGGCGGCAAATCGCGCTTCGTTCTTTCCGGCTCGGGTCACATCGCGGGGATGATCAATCCGCCGGCCGCCAACAAGTACGGCTACTGGACCAACGAAAAGCTCCCGGCGACCGCCCAGGCCTGGCTCGAGGGTGCGAAACAGCACGAAGGCTCGTGGTGGACCGACTGGCTCGACTGGCTGGGTCCCTACCTCGGTCCCCAGGTCGGCGCACGCGACGTGGGCAAGGGGGCCGGCAAGGTCCGCCCGCGGACGCTCGAACCGGCGCCCGGCAGCTACGCGCGCCAACGCGCCGACGCCTCCTAGCCGGACCCCGCACCGGCGGCGGCGCGCGCGTTTCTACCGCAGCGAGCGACGGAGCCGGCGGCCTCGGTCGGAAGACGGCCCAGTTTGCTATAGTTAGTCGGAAGAAGGGCAACCTCATGGAGGTATCGATGCGTTCCATGTTCGTATCCGCGGCCGCGCTTGCGCTTGCCGGCGCCGTGAGCGCGCAACCGTTGCCAGGTACACCCGCCGGCGCGCCGAGCGCGTGCGCCACGTGCGGCACCGTCGAGTCCGTCCGCTACGTCGAGAAACAAGGCGAGGGCTCCGGCGCAGGCTTGGTCGCAGGCGGCGTCGTCGGTGGCGTGCTCGGCCATCAGATCGGATCGGGCCGCGGCAATACTGCGGCAACGATTATCGGTGCCGGCGCGGGCGCCTACACCGGCAACCAGGTCGAAAAGAACGCCAAGAAGAAGACCTACTGGGTCGTCGCGGTGAAGCTCGACGACGGCTCGAAGCGTTCGATCACCTCGGGCGCCAAGCCGGCGTTCAAGCAGGGCGATCGCGTCAAGGTCATCGACGGCAATCGACTTGCCTTACTTGCCAACTGAGCTCGCGAACTAACGCCCGGTGGGTGGCCGGGTTTCGTCTTACTTCGGTAGCGCGCCTCCGAGCGCAGGATTGACCGCAGGAGGAACGTTCCCCTTCGAGGCGGGAGCGTTGTGCGCGGGTGCTTCGTGCGCAACTGGGGGGGCCGTCACTGCCGGCACGACCACCGGTGCCGCCGGAACGATTGCCGGAGTCGGAACGACTCGCGCCACCGGTGGTGCGGCCGGGCGAATCATCGTCGACCGGATCGGATAGCCGTGGTCGACGTTCGCCGGCAGCTTCGGTCCCGGCGTGGGTACGACCCCGGTGTAAGCACCTCGACCGTCGGTCACGCCGCCGTAGACCCGCGGGGGCGCTGCGGAAGACGGCTGACGGAAAGACGTGCTCGCGCTGTCGCGCGCATTGTCGCGAACCGGCGGCGCGCTCACCGTATGGCCCCCGTGATTGGGCGTCGGCGCGGACGGCGCGGTCACCTGCGCCGGTGCCGCGAGGTTCGGTCCATTCGCAGGCGGAGCGCCGGTCGCCGGCGCCCCGAGCGGCCGATGCGCTACGGGCAGGGGATACGCCCGCATCGCCGGTGCGCTCCCTAGGTCAGGCGCGCCGGTCAGGTTCGCTTGCGAGACTCGCACCAAGTTCGCGGCGACGGGCTTGCCGCCGCTCAGAATGTGTTGAGGCACCGCGGTGACAGCGCCTGGCACCTCGCTATGGACGAAGCGGACGGGCGCGTTGCCGCGGCGCTCCGCGACGGTCACCGCGTAGGGACGGTTCAGTCCGCGCCAGCAGTTCGCCGAGCAGCGCCAGTGCGGCCAGAAAGGCTCGCCCCAGCTTAATGGCACCCACCCGAAAACGGGCGTGCCGAAGGTGGTCGAGAACCCCCACCCGGGGCCGCCGAACCATCCTACGAGTGCAGGCGCCCACACAGGACGGCGCACGAACGCACCCGGGCACCAACCCCAGCGCCCCGACATATAGACCCAGCGCCCGTAATGGAACGGCGCGTACCCCCAGGGCGCGTCGTCGACCCAGGTCCAGCCCCAGGGTCCGCACCAGACCCAGCGGCCGAAGCGGTATGGCGCCCAGCCGACCGCGACGGTCGTCGGGATCCACACGTTGCCGTAGGTCGCGTTGTTCTCCCACGTGCCGTAATAACCCAGATCGCTCGCGCCGACCATTTCGCGCGAGACGTATGCGGCCGATGGCGAGGTGTCGTAGGTTCGATCGCGCACCGCGCTCCATGCATCGAAGCCGTCGGTGCCGAAGCCGTTGCGGATCGCGACGTTGGCAGGATCGCTCGCCGCGATCGTCGCCATCTGCCCTGGCAACACCTGCTGCATGCCGCCGCCGAAGCGCATGTCGGCCTCGCCCTCGCGCACCGTCAGGATGGTCTGCTGGCGATCGGACGCGACGTCGACCCGATACGACCCCGGGCGATCGAGTTGAATCTGGGTATAGGGTGTGTCGATGGTCACGCTGTCGCCCGGATCGAGCGTGCGCAAGCGGAGGATGAGCCGGCCCGACGCGATGAACAAGGCGAATCGGTTGTCGTCGAGCGCCGTGACCTGCACGTTCGTATCGCCGGCCAGGCGCAGCTGCCCGGAACCAAAGTCGATTTCCGCGCGCCCCTCCGGCGCGATCCAGAGATTGTCGCCGCCGGTGATCGGGTAATTCTGTCCGATCGCGGCCCAATCGCTCGCCCGATCCTGCGGCGCAAGATAGAGCGCGCCGGCGAACTCGCTCACGCGGCCGACGCGGGTCGGCAAGTCATCGTCGGCGCTCGCCGCCGTCACTGCAGCGGCAGCGCAGAGCGCGGCGATTGCACCCGCGCTGCACCATCCGAGCATGTGACGCCGCGCATTATTCGCCTCGCCCATAGGGTCGCTCCCGCGTTCTCTGTCCGGTTTCGTTAACGCAGGCACACCCGGCCCGTTGACCGGCGCAGCCGCGTGACCAACATTTTGTCTTACAATGCCCGGAAAATTATTGGACAACCAGCCACGGAGGAGATTCACCATGCGCAGGATGAAGAGAACAGTGCTCGCGTCGGCGCTGGCCGTCGGACTCGGGCTGGCGCAGGGCGAAGCAGCGGCGCAATTCAGCGGCTTCTATTTCTTTGGCGACAGTCTGACCGACGCCGGCTCCTTCAAGCCGGTGCTGCCTCCGGGCACCGGGAAATTCACGACCAACCCGGGACCGGTCTGGGCAGAGGTGCTCGCGCAACGTTACGGTTTCACCGCAACGCCGGCGAACCAGGGCGGCAACGACTACGCCGAAGGCGGCGCACGCGTATCGCAGCTTCCGGGCGTGCCCAGTACACCGCCCACTGGAACCGCCACACCGGTTGCCACGCAAGTGCAGAACTTCCTCGGCAAAGGCGCGGTAAATTCCGGCGCGTTGTACTCGGTATGGGCGGGCGCGAACGACGTCTTCTACCAGCTCGGGCTCGCGGCGGCCGGGGCGGCCACGCCCGCCCAGGTCCAGGCGAATCTGGCCACTGCGGCCACGCAATTGGTGCAGCAGGTCGGCACCCTGAATGGCGCCGGCGCACGCTACATCATG
>JBGPYP010000299.1:0-3373 GCA_041493285.1 Casimicrobiaceae bacterium | reverse complement strand
AGCAACCCCAACCCGGATTTCCGCCGCTACGACGACATCGACGCGGTCACTGACATCCCCAGCGCGTACTTCTATCGCGAGCTGCTGGAGGCCTACCCGGAGAGCAAGGCGATCCTGACCGTCCGCGACGTCGAGGGCTGGTGGACGAGCGTCTCGCGCCACGTCAACGTGCATTTCCCGTACAAGCCGCCGAAGATGTTCGGCTACGACAGCCGCAGACGGACGCTGGGGTCGGCGCCGCTGACCGACCCGGGCGCGGACAACCATTTCAAGATGCTCCTGCTCAATTGCGTCTACGGCTCCACCATCGCGCTCGAGTATCCGTACAAGAAGAAATATCTCGACCACAACGAACGCGTGCTGCGGGAGGTGGCGGCGGAACGATTGCTGGTGATGGACCTCACCGCCGGCGACGGCTGGGAGAAGCTTTGCGGTTTTCTCGGGCTGGCGGTTCCCGACGCGCCGTTCCCGCACGAGCACCAGAGCGTGCAGCCGGTCGAGAAGACCGCCTGAGCGACGAAAGCCGGCGTCACGGCTGCGCCCACATCCGCACCAGGTTGTGGTAGGACGCGGTAAGGCGATTGAAGTCGACCGAATCGCCGAGCGTCGGCTGCAGATTGGAGATCGCCCGCGAAAGTTCGAGCGGGAGCGCGCGCTGGCCCGCGTCGCGCACGAGCTGCGCCGCGGCCTGACCTTCGGCGGTCGCGAGGTCGACCTCCTCGTTGCGTTTCCTCGACTCGTGCGGGTCGCCCAAGGCCGCCAGCTCGTGCAACTGCCGGAGTTCCGCGGCGCCGGCGATTTGCCGCATGAAGGACCAGCATCGCTCGTGGGTACGGTTCGGGTCGATTCAGGCCCGGTCGAGGAGCATCCCCGCCGCGACCTTCCTGCCCTCGGCGGCGAGGATGTTGAAAGTGCGGCAGGCGGCGGGCGTGTCCATCACGTCGAGGCCGATGCCCGCGTCGGTCAGCGCCCGCGTCAGCCGCGGATGCGGGAAGCGCAGGCGCTGGCCGGTGCCGAGGAGTGCCACCTCGGGCTTAAGCGCAGCGAGCGTGGCGAAGTCCTCTTCGGTGAGCGCATCGAAACCGGCGGCCGCCCACCCGGTCACGATGCGTTCGGGCGTGACCAGGAGGTTGTCGCGATATTCGACCACGCCGAGGCGGATGAAGCCGGCGCCGTGCCCGGTGAAGACGTTGCCTTCAGCCGTGCTCAAGTGAAATTTCATATGGTGCGTTGCGGCAACCGCATAGATTCGCTAGGATTATAGCTTCAACCCCTGCGGCGTCGCTCGGACGGTTCCGGGCGCTTACGCACGCAGAAGGACCCCGGATGGCATCCCCGATCGAGCCCGAGTTCGCGCGCATCCAGCGCCTCCCGCCGTACGTCTTCAACATCACCTCCGAGCTCAAGATGGCCGCCCGCCGCCGCGGGGAGGACATCATCGACTTCGGCATGGGCAATCCCGACGGGCCGACGCCCAGGCACATCGTCGACAAGCTCGTCGAGACCGTGCAGCGCCCCGATACGCACGGGTACTCGGTCTCGCGCGGCATTCCGCGCCTGCGCCGCGCGATCTGCCAATGGTACCGGCGGCGCTGGGACATCGACTTCGATCCCGAGACCGAGGCGATCGTCACCATCGGTTCCAAGGAAGGGATCGCGCATCTCGCACTCGCGACGCTCGGCCGCGGCGACACCGTGCTGGTGCCCAACCCGAGCTATCCGATCCACATCTACGGGCCCGTGATCGCCGGCGCCGACATCCGTCACGTGCCGCTCACACCCGACGTCGACTTTTTCGCCGAGCTCGAGCAGACGATCAAGCTCTCGTTCCCGAAGCCGCGGATGCTCATCATCAACTTTCCGGCCAACCCGACCGCGCAATGTATCGAGTTGCCGTTCTTCGAGAAGATCATCGCGCTGGCACGCGAGCACGGCATTTACGTCGTGCACGATTTTGCGTACGCCGACATCTGCTTCGACGGCTGGAAGGCGCCGTCGATCATGCAGGTGCCCGGCGCGCGCGAGGTCGCGGTCGAGTTCTTCTCGATGTCCAAGAGCTACAACATGGCGGGCTGGCGGATCGGCTACATGGTCGGCAATAAGGACCTCGTGTACGCGCTCTCGCGCATCAAGGGTTATCACGATTACGGGACCTTCACGCCGATCCAGGTGGCGTGCATCGCCGCGCTCGAAGGCCCGCAGGAATGCGTGGCGGAGATCGCGATGCGCTACCAGAAGCGCCGCGACGTGCTGGTCAAAGGCTTGCACGAGGCGGGCTGGATGGTCGATGTGCCCAAGGCGTCGATGTACGTGTGGGCGAAGATCCCGGAGTCGTATCGCAGGTTCGGCTCGCTCGAATTCACCAAGAAGCTCCTGGCGCAGGCGAAGGTCTCGGTCTCGCCGGGGATCGGCTTCGGCGAGTTCGGCGACAGCCACGTGCGCTTCGCGATGATCGAGAACGAACCTCGCACGAGACAGGCGATCCGCGGGATCAAAGACATGTTGAGGAAGGACGGTTTGCTGTGATGGGCAACGGACAACTGAAGCCGCTGCAAGTGGGCCTCCTCGGCATCGGCACCGTCGGGCTCGGCACGTGGACCGTGCTGCGCCGGAACGAGGAGGAGATCACGCGGCGAGCCGGGCGGCCGATCCGCATCACCTGGATCGCCGATCCGGCGCAGAACCGCGCGCGCGAGGCCACCCGCGGCGCGGAAGTCAACCTGACCGTCGACGCGGGGGCGGTACTCGGGCATCCCGACATCGACATCGTGGTCGAGCTGATCGGTGGCATCGAGCCCGCGCGCAGCTTCATCCTGCGGGCGATCGCGAACAGCAAGCACGTCGTCACGGCCAACAAGGCCCTGCTCGCGCGCCACGGCAACGAAATCTTCGCCGCCGCGCACGCGAAGGGCGTCATGGTCGCATTCGAAGGCGCGGTCGCAGGCGGGATCCCAATCATCAAGGCGCTGCGCGAGGGACTGACCGCCAACCGCATCGAGTGGATCGCGGGGATCATCAACGGCACGTCGAATTTCATCCTGTCCGAGATGCGGGCGAAGGGCGAGTCGTTTGATGCCGCCTTGAAGGATGCGCAGGCGCGCGGCTACGCCGAGGCCGACCCGACCTTCGACATCGAAGGGATCGACGCCGCGCACAAGCTCACGATCATGTCGGCCATCGCCTTCGGCGTGCCGATGCAGTTCGACAAGGCCTACACCGAAGGCATCTCGAAATTGACGCGCGAGGACATCTGCTACGCCGAGGAGCTGGGTTACCGCATCAAGCTGCTCGGGATCACCCGCCGCACGGCGCACGGGATCGAGCTTCGCGTGCATCCGACGCTGATCCCCGAGAAGCGCCTCATCGCCAACGT
>JBGPYP010000037.1:0-13452 GCA_041493285.1 Casimicrobiaceae bacterium | reverse complement strand
TGACGATGAACTCGCCGTCGGCGACCTCGATGTCGACACCGTGGATCACTTCGAGACTGGCGTAGCTCTTCCTGACGCCGCGCAATTGGACTTTGGCCATTTGTTGCCTATCGTCGTCCCGGCGCAGGCCGGGACCTAATTTCATCCGTCGCTTCTGAAAATCAATGCAACCTGGATCCCGGTCCTCGCTGCGCTCGCCCGGGATGACGCATCCGTTTCCAATCGCAGGCACATGCGTGCCCGCTCTTGGACGGATGCGTCACTTTTCCGTGTCGACCAGGCCCTTGACGAACCATCTCTGCGTCAACAACACGAGGAGCGCCGGCGGCAGCATCGCCAGCATCGCCGTGGCCATCACGAGATTCCATTCAGTGGCGGCCTCGCCGCCGGCGATCATCCGCTTGATGCCGATCACCGTCGTGTACCTCGATTCGTCGGTGGTCACGAGCAGTGGCCACAGGTACTGGTTCCAGCCGAAGATGAAAAGGATCAGGAACAGCGCGGCGATGTTCGCGCGCGACAGCGGCACCACGACGTCCCAGAAAAACCGCATCGGTCCAGCGCCGTCGATCCGTGCCGCTTCGGCCAGCTCGTCGGGAATCGTCAGGAAAAACTGTCGGAACAGGAACGTCGCCGTCGCGGAGGCGATCAGCGGCAACGTGAGGCCGGCGTAGGTGTCCAGCATGTGCAGGTCCGAGACGACCTTGTACGTCGGCAAGATCCGCACCTCGACCGGCAGCATCAGCGTGACGAAGATCATCCAGAACGCGAGCGTGCGAAACCGGAAGCGAAAGTAGACGATCGCGAATGCCGACAGCAGCGAAATGGCGATTTTCCCGATAGCGATGACCAGCGCTGTCACCAGGCTGTTGAACATCATGCGGCCGACGGGCGCCGTCGTGACATTGGTTGACGCGCCCTGGGACAGCACCTTCGTATAATTTTCGATCAGGTGCGACCCCGGCAGCAGCGGCATTGGCGATTGCAGGACCTCATCCACGGCGAGCGACGACGCGACGAACGTGACGTAGACCGGCAGCGCCACGATCGCCACGCCGATCACGAGGATCAGGTGGGAAAAAAACGTCAGGATCGGGCGGTTCTCGATCATTGGTGGACTGTGACAGTCGGATCGGTAGTAAGTATCGCGCCGCAATCGGTGGACGCAGCTAGGCGCGAGGAGGAGTCATAGTTGACACTATGGCGACGAGGAGCAACAACGCTGTGGCCGCCGAGGGCAAGCGAGACGCTATCGATTTGGCTGTTACAGTCCACTAGTATTGGACCTTGCGCTCGACATACCGGAACTGCACGACGGTGAGCGTGATGACGATGACCATCAGCACCACCGACTGCGCATAGGAGCTACCCAGGTCGAGCCCCTTGAAGCCGTCGGCGTAGACCTTGTAAACGAGGATTTGCGTAGCCTGCCCCGGCCCGCCGCCGGTCGCGGTGTCGATGATACCGAACGTGTCGAAGAACGCATAAACGATGTTGACCACCAGGAGAAAGAACGTCGTCGGCGACAGCAGCGGGAATACGATCGTCACGAAGCGCCTGACCGGACCCGCTCCATCGATCGCCGCAGCCTCGATCAGCGACTTCGGTATCGACTGCAGACCGGCGAGGAAAAAGAGAAAGTTGTAGCTGATCTGCTTCCATACGGCCGCGATGACTACCATGATCAGCGCGTGCGTGCCGTCGAGCAACGGATCCCACGGAATGCCGAAGCCTTTCAACCAATGGGCGACAATGCCGAGCGTCGGGTTGAACAGGAACAGCCAGAGAACTCCGGCGATGGCCGGAGCGACCGCATATGGCCAGATCAAAAGCGTCTTGTAGATCGTCGCACTGCGGATCACGCGATCGGCCAGCACGGCCAGCACGAGCGAAATCGACAACCCGAGTACCGCGACCAGCAACGAAAACACCGCCGTCACCCTGAACGACGCGAGATATTCGTCGTTGCGAAACAGGTCCTTGAAGTTGTCGAACCACACGAACTGCGTGGCGTTGCCGAACGCGTCCTGCACCAGCAGCGATTGATAGACTGCCTGCGACGCGGGCAGAAAAAAGAACACGAGCGTGATCGCCATCTGCGGCGCGATCAACGCGTAGGGCAACCAGGGTGATTGGAAGCGGGCGCGTTTTTCCATCGACAGTGCTCGGCGGTTCGCGCCTATTCTACGGACCGCTAACCCTCACCCCAACCCTCCCCCACTTGTGGGAGAGGGGTCTGCATTCGAAGCGACGAAGTCCGAAGGCTCGAAGCCAACAGGCCTCCGCCGCGCCGACGGATTAACCCTTGTTCGCCTTGTTGAACCGCTCGATGATCTCGTTGCCACGCTTCGTCGCGTCGTCGAGACCTTGCTTCGCCGTCTTCTTCCCCGCCCAGACGGCCTCGAGTTCCTCGTCCATCACGTCGCGGATCTGCGGGAAGTTGCCGGCGCGCACGCCGCGCGAATTACTGGTGGTCTTGACGATCATCTGCAGGACCGCAACGTCGGTGCCCGGGTTCTTTTCGTAGAAGCCGGATTTCTTGGTCAACTCGTACGCGGCCACCGTGATCGGCAGGTACCCCGTCGCTTGTGAGAACTCCGCCTGGATTTCCGGCTGCGAAAGGAAGGTCAGGAACTTCGCCACCGCCTTGTACTCGTCCTTCTTCTTGCCACCCATGACCCACAGGCTCGCGCCGCCGATAATCGTATTCTGCGGTGCGCCGGCCACGTCGGCGTAGTACGGCAGCGTCGACTCGGCGAACTTGAACTTCGCATTCTGTTTGATCGTGCCGTAGGCCGCCGACGATGTGGTCATCATCGCGCACTCGCCGCTATAGAACTTGGCTTCCGGCTCGTTCTTGCGCCCGCCGTAGACGAAGTAGCCCTTCTTGATCCAGTCCTGCATGTTCTCGATGTGGCGCGTCTGGACCGGGCCGTTGAAGACGAGCTTGGCATCGGAGCCCGAGAAGCCGTTGTCCTTGGTGAGGAAAGCGACGTTGTGCCAGGCCGAGAAGCTTTCGAGCTGCGTCCACGTCTGCCACCCGGTCGTGAACGGACAGGCGTGCCCCGAGGCCTTGAGTTTCGCCATCGCGGCGACAACTTCCGGCCACGTCTGCGGCGCGCGGTTGGGATCGAGCCCCGCCTTCTCGAACGCGTCCTTGTTGTACCAGAACACGGTCGTCGAGCTGTTGAACGGGAACGACAGCATCTGACCCTTCGCGTTCGTGTAATAGCCGGCCACCGCCGGTACGTACGCCTTCGGGTCGAATTTCTCGCCTGCTTCGGCCATGACTTCGTACACCGGCTTGATCGCGCCCTTGGCCGCCATCATCGTGCCCGTTCCGACCTCGAACACCTGCAGCAGCGCCGGCGCGTTGCCCGCGCGGTACGCCGCAATCGCCCCCGCCATCGCTTCGGGATAGCTGCCCTTGTAGACCGCCGTGACCTTGTACTCGCTCTGGCTGTCGCTGAAGCGCTTGGCCAGCGCGTTGACGCGGTCGTTGTTGGCACCGGTCATCGCGTGCCACCACTGGATCTCGGTGACGGCTTGCGCCTGTGCGGCGAGGCCGAGTAGCGCGGCGGCGAGTATCGCGCGCGCCACGCCGGGGATGCGGTTGTGCATGGCTTCCTCCTCAGTGGCTAAACAGCGAAGTATTGACGTTGCGGGTGACGATTCTATGGCAACCGACGGGCCCACGGCGCGAGCCGCACCCGGCGGGCAAAGCGACCCGGGATTATGCGCCGCGGCGTGGGCCGCCGCAAACCGTGCGCGGCGCGGCTGCTAGAATGAGACTCGTTTGAAACGCCTCGCCCGGAGTTCGCTTTGCGTACCCGTCCGCTTCGCCATCGCAGCCTGGCCGCCGTCGTCTTCGCGCTCGCCGTCGCCGCGAGTTGCGCGCCGGCCATTGCCGCCGCCCAGACGTATCCGAGCAAACCGATCCGGCTGGTCGTTCCATTTCCTCCGGGCGGCTCGCTCGACGTCGTGGCGCGGGCGATCGGGCAGAAACTCACCGAGGCCTGGGGACAGCCCGTCGTCATCGACAACCGGCCCGGCGCGGGCGGCAACATCGGCGCGGATCTGGTCGCCAAGAGCGCGCCGGATGGCTACACGATTCTCGAAGGCGCGCTGTCGACGCATGCGGTCAACGTCAGTTTGTACAGCAAAATGCCGTATGACCCAGTCAGAGACTTCGCACCGATTACCCTGGTGGCGATTACGCCGAATGTGCTCGTGCTCAATCCGTCGTTTCCGGTAAATTCGGTGCCCGAGTTGGTCGCGTACGCCAAGACGCATCCCGGTGCGCTGTCGTTCGGCTCGGGTAGCAACGGCAGCGCGGGTCATCTCGCCGGGGAATTGTTCAAGACCGAGGCCGGCGTCGCCATGGTGCACGTTCCCTACAAGGGCGGCGCGCCGGCGCTGCAGGCTCTGCTCGCCGGCGACACGCAACTCATGTTCGACAACCTCGCCAATTCGACGCCGCAACTGAAAGCGGGCAAATTGAAAGCGCTTGCGGTCACGACCGCGAAACGTTCCGCGCTCGCTCCGGAGCTGCCGACGCTCGCGGAAACGGGGCTGCCGGGGTTCGACATCTACACCTGGTGGGGATTCATGGCGCCGGCCGGAACGCCGAAGGAGATCATCGCCAAGTGGAACGCCGAGGTCACACGCATTCTCGGCACGCCCGAGATGAAGGCGTTCTTCGCGCAACAAGGCGCCGAGCCGGCGCCGACGACTCCGGAGCAGTTCGCGGCGCTGATCAAAAGCGAGATCCCGAAGTACGCCAAGATCGTCAAGGACTCCGGGGCGAAGGTGGATTGACCAGGACGTAACGCCGGCGGTTTTTTTCGGGTTCGTCTACAATGACGTCCATGTCCGCGTCTTCTGCCGCCCTCGTCGCCCCCGGTACCCGCACTGCCGTCGAAACGCACGCGTCGCCGCTGCCGGTTACGCGCGCGATGTTCGATCAGCTGATGGTGCCGTGCTACGCGCCCGCGGACTTCGTCCCGGTGCGCGGCGCCGGGTCGCGGGTGTGGGATCAGCAGGGGCGCATGTACATCGATTTCGCGAGCGGCGTTGCGGTCACGTCGCTCGGCCATTGCCACCCCGCGAGCGTCAAGGCGCTCACCGAGCAGGCGCACACGCTGTGGCACGTGTCGAACTGGATGACCAACGAGCCCGCGCTGCGGCTGGCGAAAAAGCTCGTCGACGCGACCTTCGCCGAGCGCGTGTTTCTGTGCAACTCCGGCGCGGAGGCGAACGAAGCCGCGCTCAAGCTCGCGCGCCGCTACGCGCACGATCACTGCGGGCCTGAAAAATTCCGGGTGATCTCGACCTTGAACGCGTTCCATGGCCGGACGCTGTTCACGGTTTCGGCGGGAGGCCAGGCGAAGTACTCCACGGGCTTCGGACCGCCTCCGACCGGCTTCACGCACATCCGCTACAACGACGTCGCGGGTCTGGAAGCCGCGTTCGCGGAGGAAGGTGGCGACGACGTCTGCGCGGTGATCCTCGAGCCGATGCAGGGCGAAGGCGGGATGATCCCGGGCACGCCCGAGTTCCTCGCCGCGGCGCGGCGGCTGTGCGACGAGCACGATGCGCTGCTTATCTTCGACGAGATCCAGAGCGGGATGGGCCGCACCGGCGCGCTGTTCTCGTACATGCAGAAGGGCGTCGTGCCGGACATCCTGACCAGCGCCAAGGGCCTGGGCGGCGGCTTTCCCATCGGGGCGATGCTGACAACCACCGAGATCGCGAGCGCGTTTTCGGTCGGCGTGCACGGCACGACCTTCGGCGGCAATCCGCTCGCCTGCGCGGTCGCCGGCGCCGTATTCGACCTGATCAACACGGTCGAGGTGCTCGACGGCGTAAAGGCGCGCCACGCGTTGTTCATGGAAGGACTGCGCACGATCAACGCCCGGCGCGAGGTCTTCGCCGACATCCGCGGCGAAGGCGTGTGGCTCGGCTGTGAGCTCTCCCTGCGCTGGCAGGGCAAGGCGATGGACGTCATGCGCGCCGCCGGCGAGGCGGGCCTCATGGTACTGGTCGCCGGGCCCGACGTCGTGCGCATCGCACCGTCGCTCGTAATCAGTCTCGACGAAATCCTGGAAGGCCTCGCGCGGCTGGAAACGGCGCTCGGTCGCGCTCTAACGTAGGGCCGCAGCGCGGGCGCGATGTTCTACGTCCGGCCGATCGCCGAAAACGACCTGCCAGCGCTGCTCGCGCTGTCCGAACGCACCGGTTCGGGACTCACGTCGCTGCCGGCCAATGCGGAGCGGCTCGCGCACCGGATCGAGCGCTCGCTTGCCTCCTTCGCCGGTAAGGCGGCCAAGGCGGACGCGTGCTACGTGTTCGTCCTGGTCGACGGCGCCAGCGATGCCGTGGTCGGCATCAGCGCGATCGAGGCCGCGGTCGGTCTCTCCGAACCGTGGTACAACTACCACGTGGGGACGCAGGTGCACGCCTCGCGCGAGCTCGACGTCTATACCGCGGCGCCGACGCTCTTCCTCACCAACGATCACACCGGCAACAGCGAGTTGTGCTCGCTGTTCCTGGACTCACGCTACCGTCGCGCGAAAAACGGCCCGCTGCTCGCCAAGGCGCGGCTGCTGTTCATCGCCGAGTTCGCCGATCGCTTCGCACTGAAAGTGATCGCGGAGCTGCGCGGCCGCCTCGACGCCGGCGGCAAGAGCCCGTTCTGGGAAGGCCTCGGCCGGCATTTCTTCGTGATGGAGTATTCGCGTGCCGATTACCTGACCGGTATCGGCCAGAAAGCGTTCATCGCCGAGCTGATGCCGCGCCACCCGGTATACACGACGCTGCTGCCCGCGGAAGCGCGCGCGGTGATCGGCGAGGTCCATGCCGACTCGCAACCGGCGCGGGCGATGCTCGAGTCCGAGGGCTTCCGCTATGACGGTTACGTCGACATCTTCGACGCGGGCCCGACGCTCGAATGTTTCCGCGACAACATCCACGCCGTGCGGCAGAGCCAGGCGCTGCCGGTCGCGATCGGCGAGGAAAATCCCGTTCCCGACAGCCTGACCGACGATGTCCTGTGGCTGGTCGCGAGCCGCAACTTCGAGCGTTTTCGCGTGATCCTCGCCCCCGCGCCGGCGCGCATCGCCCGTTTTCCCCTGCTGCCGCACGCCGCCGCCGCGCTCGGCGTTGCCGCCGGCGACACGGTGCGCGCGGTACCGCTGTCGCCGCGCGACCGGCTTTAGGGGACAGACCCCGATTTCGACATGACGAACGCAGTAGAGCGCACGACCGGCGCGGAGAAATCGGGCTCTGTCGCCGCCGAAGCCACCACCGAGGTCAACTTCGACGGCCTGCCGGGCCCGACGCACAACTACAGCGGGCTCGCCACCGGGAACCTCGCGTCGGAGCGCCACAAGAGCCGCCCTGCCAATCCGCGCCAGGCCGCGTTGCAGGGGCTTGCCAAGATGAAGGCGCTCGCCGATCGCGGGTTCGCCCAGGCGGTGCTGCCGCCGCACGAGCGGCCCGACGTCGCGGCGCTGCGCGCTCTGGGCTTCGGAGGCGACGACGCCCAGGTTCTCGGCGCGGCCGCGCGCGCGGCGCCACAGCTCCTCGCCGCGTGCTCGTCCGCCGCCGCGATGTGGGTTGCCAATGCCGCGACCGTGAGCCCGTCCGCGGACACCGCCGACGGCCGCGTGCATTTCACGCCGGCCAACCTGGTCTCGCACTTCCACCGTTCGCTCGAGGCGCCGACGACCACCCGCGTGCTGCGCGCGATCTTCGCCGACGGCCGGCATTTCGCGGTGCATGACGCGCTTCCATCCGCGCCGCAACTCGGCGACGAAGGCGCGGCCAATCACACCCGGTTCGCGGCCGCCGCCGATGGCCCGGGCGTCGAGCTCTTCGTGTACGGCCGCGCGGCCTTCGACACGGACGCGCCCGAACCGCGGCGCTTTCCGGCCCGACAGACGCGCGAGGCGAGCGAAGCGGTCGCGCGTCGTCACGCGCTGGCGCCGGAACGCACGCTCTATGCGCAACAACATCCGGATGCGATCGACGCCGGCGTGTTTCACAACGACGTGATCTCCGTCGGCAGCGGCACCGTACTGTTCTGCCACGAGCGCGCATTTGTCGGGCAGGACGCACTGCTGCGAACGCTGGCTGATCGCGTGGGCACGCGGTTTGCGGCGATCGCCGTCGCCGAGCGCGAGGTGAGCCTGGAGCGCGCGGTCGCCACCTATCTGTTCAACAGCCAGCTCCTCGTGCGCCCCGGCGGAGGCATGCTGCTCGTTGCGCCCGCAGAATGCCGTGAAGACGAGGCCGTCGCCGCGCTGCTCGATCGGCTCACCTCGGGCGAGGGCCCGATCCGCGAAGTGCTGACCTTCGACTTGAGACAGAGCATGCAGAACGGCGGCGGCCCGGCGTGCCTGCGGCTGCGCGTCGCGCTCAGCGCCGCGGAACGGGCCGCGATCGGCGCGCGAATCCGGCTCGATGACGCGCTGCACGCGGAGCTGGTCTCCTGGGTGGGAAGACACTATCGCGATCGGCTCGCGCCTGCCGACCTGGCCGATCCGGCGCTCCTCACCGAGTGCCGGCGCGCACTTGACGTGCTGTCGCAATTACTCCGCCTCGGGAGCGTCTATCCGTTCCAGCGATAGCGGCGCGAGCCCGCGGCGAGGGGCCTCCACGACGGTCTCGCGATGCGTTGTCTCACGTCGTCGTCCCTTGCGCCCGGCTCGGGTCGCCTCCACTCGCATGCGCTCGTGGAGCCTCGCTCCACCTCGCCGGTCGCCCCACTCGAAGCGCGGGGATCGTGCGTAGACGACACCGGAGCGCGGAGCAGGGGCCCCGCGAGCCTCGCGATGCGGGGATGCGACCGCGAAGGCGGATGGGCTGCGGCCAACGCGACCTTGGCATCCACGTGCGCGCAATGGCCGCAGCAGTCGACGCAGCGGCCGACACGCAGCAGAACATGCTGCGCGGGGCGATCAAGGAGGTCAGCCGAACGCGTTGGCGGAGAGGCGGAACAGGAGCGGCACCTCGAGCGTCTTCTCGTGCGAGACGCCGTGCTCCCACAAGCCGTCTTCGCCCCAGCAGTCGCCGTGGTCGGCGCAAACGATGACCGTGTCGTTGGCGAAGCGCGCGAGCAGCGGCTCGAGCATTTTGTCGCACCACTCGACGCAGGCGACTTGCCGGCGCCTCGCTTCGTCCGCGTCGTTGTTCGCGCCGAAAGCGAGCGCCGGGTTGTACGCGGGATCCCACGGCGCGCCGTCGTAGTAGTACGGCACGTGCGTCTCGGCGAGGTTGAGGAAAACGAACGCCGGCGTCCCGGCGCTCACCTGCGAGAGCGTCGAATCGATCCATGCCAGCTGTCGTTTGAGCGCGGGACCGCGGGCGTAGGCGAAGGTGTCGAAATCGGCGCTCAAGACGCGCCCGGTCGGGCGCGTGGGGCTGAACCAGTTGACCGCACCGGTGCCGATCGTCCTGTAACCTATGTTCTTCAGACCATCGATGATGTTGCGACCGGAGAGCGTGACCAGCGGCGGGGCCGCGCCCGGATGTCCGCCCCCCGCCATGCGGAAGATCTTGCCGTATTTGGGATTGACGTACGGCTCCCGGCGGCTCGCGTCCCCCGGCGTGAAGCCCATGAAGAACGCGGCGTGCGAGCCGAACGTGAAATGCGAGGGCGCCTGCGTGCGGTACAGCGGCGAGAGCGACTTGAGGTTCGGAGCCCGCGCTTCCACAAACGCGTCGTAGCGGCAGGAGTCGAGGGTGACGAACAGGATCGACGGCGGCATGGCGAAAGATCGGATGACGGCACCCGGTTCCCCACGGCGTGCGCGACGCCGATTCTAACCTGTTTCCGCCCGTCTTTTTCCGGGGGCGCCGAGGCGCCCGCGCTCCGAGCCGCGGCCCGGTCGCGTCGCCCATCGGCGCACGTCGAACGGCCGGAGCGACCCGGCCCTATTCGACCGCGGGCGCCGGCAGCTCGCGGTGTCGCCGCACCGGAGACCAGAGCACCGCCGCGACGGCGAGCGCCAACCCGAGCGCGCCCACCGTCAACAGCGTGCCGCGCAGCCCAATGCCCGTCGCCAGCGCGCCGCCGACGAGCGAGCCGAGCGGTGCCGAAGCGACCGTTAGAAAACGCATCGTCGCGGTCATCCGCCCGAGCAACCGATCCGGCGTAATCGCCTGGCGCAGCGCCAAATAGTTGATCCCGTAGAGGACCGCGCCGAAGTCGAACACCAGCATCGACAGCCCTAGCGCCAGCGTCGCCGCCCACCCCGAGCCGCCGAGCAGGGCGAACGCCTGCCAGCCTGCTGCGGTGATGATCAGCGCGTGCACGATGACGCGGCCGACGCCCAGCCGGGCCGATAGTCGCTCCGCGCAGGCCGAGGCGAGCACGCAGCCCAGGCCGCCGAACGCGTAGGCAATCCCGATCGCCCCCGCCGAGAGCGACAGCTCGCGCGTGGCGAACAGGATCAGCACGGCGATCTGCATGTGGTGCAGGAACTGCCACAACCCCGCGAGCCAGGCGAGCCCCCAGAGCGTCCGGTTCTCCCACACCAGCTTCAGGCCTTCGCCGATTTCCCGCCAAACGCTCGCGTCGCCACGGACGTGCGGCACGTCGTTCCGGGCCTCGATCCGGCGCAGCATCAACGCCGAGACGAAGAACGTGAACGCGTCGAGCGCGATGGCGAACGGCGCGGTCAGCGCGTGGATGAGCCCGCCGGCCATGCCGGGGCCGATAAGCGCGGCGGAAGTTTCGCCGAGCGAGATTTTGGCGTTGGCTTCGACGAGCCGCTTGCGGCCGGCCATCTGCGCGAGCAGGACCTGGTACGCGGCGCCACCGACGACGTTCTGCACCCCGCAGACGAAGCCGACCGCGAACAGCCACTCGATCGACAGCGCGTCGAACCACGCCGCGAATGGAATCGCCAGGAGCGCCAGCCCGCGTCCGAGGTCGGAAGCGATCACGACCGGTAGCTTGCGCACGCGGTCGAGCAGCACGCCCGCGTGGAGGCTGAACAGCGCGAACGGCAGCGTTTCCAGCGCGACCAGGATCCCCATCTGCATCGGCGTCGCGCGCAGCAACAGCGCGGCGGTCAGCGGCAGCGCCAGGTTGGTGATCTGCGCGCCGAACGACGTGACGGTGAGCGACACCCACAGCGTCCGGAAATCGCGGGAGCGCCAGAGACCGCGAAACGTGCGGCGGAAATAGGTTCTGAGTCGGCCGTTCATTCGCATAGGTTGTCCCTCCGGCCGCGGCGCAAAGCACCCGGCCGCCGGTCGTCCGACACCGGCGGGAAGCAAGCCTCGGGGATCAAAGCCCGGAGTTCGGTTCCCGCCATACCCGGCGGGAACCCGACGGGCAGCTTTTAACGCAACTGCGGCAAAAGCGGCAGCGTCCCCGACCCGTGGCCGGAGAGGCGCGCGCCCAGGGACACGTCCCATGCGAACGCGCGCGCCGCGATCGCAATCGCGGTGACGGAGGTCGTCGGCGTTCTGGTCATGGTCGGATCATTTCCTGGGAAAGGTTGAAGATATTATAAGTGTACGCGAGATCACCGATGCCACGCAATGCGCGCGAGCGCCATTGGCGCCATTCGGCTGCCCGCTTGTCGCATTGCCGCCACAAGCAATTGCACGACACCCGACCGATTACTTGCCCGCCGCCTTGCGCCGCTCGAGATCGATGTCGTAGTACCGCCACGGATGCCAATCGAACACCGTGTGCTTGTAGCCCAGGACCCACGGGCGGACCAGAACATTCTCATATCGATACGCATTGAGCAGCCATGGCGCGTACGCGTTCACCAACTCGGACATTTTCCGGAACAGTTGCGTGCGCTCGGAGCCGTCGGGAAGCTTCTGCGCCTGTTCGTAGAGGCGATTGAATTCCGGCAGGTTGAAGCGCGACAGGTTCGCAAACCCCGAATGCGGACCGTAGAGCAACGACATGAACCCGAATCCTTCCGGCGTCGTGTTGATATTGCCCAGAAACCACATCTGCAGCTGCCCGTAGCGCGCCATCTTGAGCAGGTCCGGCCACTTCTGCTTGACGAACTCGACGCGGATGCCGACCGCCGCGAGGTTGTGCTGCCAAAGCTCGTCGTACTGCCGCGAGAGTGCGGACGGGTCGGAGCCGATCATCACCTTGAGCGGTTTGCCGTCGGGCAGATCGCGCCAGCCGTCGCCGTCGCGATCGACGTAGCCGAACCGGTCCAGGAGGGCCTTGGCGCCGGCGACGTCGTACTTGGTGCTCCCGGCGAGCTTCGGGTCGTAGCCGCCGACGTTCGGCGGGATCGGCTGCGTGGCGGGTTCGCCCTGCCCTTGCCGGAGCACACGGATCTCCTCGTCGACGTTGTAGGCCATGCTGATCGCGCGGCGCAGCGCGATCTTGTCCTTGCCGTAGCCGCCGACGACCGGGTCGTCCATGTTGAAATAGGTGTAGCTGATCGCCGGCTGAACACCGCGGGCGAGCACGATCCCCTGCTTCGCAAACTCCGGCTTGAGCTTGTTGTCCGGCCCGAGCACGTTGGTGACCAGGTCCGAGGGCAAGGTCAGGTAATCGAGTTCTGCGTTCTGGAACGCGAGCAAGCGCGGGTTCGATTCCTCGATGATGTTGATCTCGATCCGGCCGATGATCGGGAGCTTCTTGCCGCGCATCCTGGCCATGATCTCCCGGTCTTCCGGCGCCGAACTCTCCGGAAACGTTTCGTCGCGAAAACTCGGGTTCGCCTCCAGCACGATCTTCTGCCCGCGCCGCCATTCCTTGAGCCGGTACGGTCCGGTGCCGACCGGGTTGGCCATCGCCCATCCGCTCTCGTCGCCATACGCTTCGACCACCTCGCGCGCGACCGCGGCGGTCGGCGAGGTCGTCAGATCGGCCATCATCTCGTACGACGGAAAGTTCAGCTTCATGCGGATCGTGTAGCGGTCGATCCCCTGCAAGCCTTCGATGGGCGCGTCGTAGTCGAACTTCCCGGTCGCTTTCGCCGCGGCGACCACGGGCTCGGCGCCGAGGAGCTTGGCGTCGAAAACCTGGATGTTGTTCGAGCGCATCTTCGGATCGATGATGCGCTTCCAGGAGTACACGTAGTCCGTTGCGACGAGCTCGCGCTTCTTGCCCTTGAACGCCGGATCGTCGGCAAAGTAGATCCCGGACTTGATCTTGATCGTCCACGTCTTGCCGTCAGGTGAGATCTCGGGCATGCCCGCCGCCGCATTGGGCACAATCTTGTACGGCCGCGCGAGATAGTCATACTTGTAGAGCGGGTCGAAGATCGCCCGGTTCACGTATTGCGAGTAGATGTCGCCGACCGGCGCCGGATCGAACCCGGTTTCCCCAATCGGGAACGAGACCCTCAGCGTCTTGTTGAGATCGGCCGCGACCGCCGGCCCGCCGAGCGCGATCGCGGCCGCGACAACCGCGGCAGCGTGACACAGTCGCTTCACGCACATCACAACAACTTCTCG